>DMQP01000143.1 GCA_003455655.1 Treponema sp.
TGGGCTTACACATTCAAAAACTTAGAACATCAAGATTGGCGTTATACTCAGCTAAAAAATCAATCTGGAAAATTGTATCCACTGGTAAACTTTTTTGGCATTCATTTGTTCCCCACAATTGTTGTGTATGCTTGTGTTTTGCCAGCAATGTTTGTGTTTAACGAAGAATCATCATTTAGTGGAAGAGGACAAATACTGTGTATTGTAGGTTGTGCAATATGTATTCTTGCGGCACTGCTTCAACTTGTTGCAGATACACAAATGCATGCATTTAGAAAGAATAAAGAAAGGGGATTTATTCGATACGGATTGTGGAAATACTCACGACATCCAAACTATTTAGGTGAAATTCTTATGTGGTGGGGAGTTGCTCTTGCTGCTATAGGTTTGTTAGGATTTAGATGGTACTTTATTTTTGGTGCAGGTTTAAACACATTGATGTTTTTGTTCATCAGTATACCACTTGCAGAAAATCATCAGGCTTCACGCAAACCAGGTTTTGCTGAATACAAAAAACAAACTCGTATGTTGTTCCCACTGTATAAGCGTCAGTCGTCTGCAGAAGAAAGATAAAGTTGTTTAAATGCGAAAGAAAGGAACTCTTCTTCATTAACTCCATAGAGTGCGTTAAGAAGAGCTCCTTTTTTTTGTATGATTGAAATAATGCCGGTAACGCTTATCCACAAATAGAAGACTGCCTGTTGCGGTGTGTTTGTAGTAAAGAGTTTTGTAAGACCGTTTTCTTTCATTGCATGATACAGAGTGTCGCTAAGGTTTTGTGCTTCTTTTAGAATATCCTTGTACAACTGAGGAGTTTTGTCGTTGTAAGGAACTCCAAAATACTGAAGCATTCGGTTATAACAGACAGGATTCTTTTTGCTTACTTCAAAGAACATATTGCATACTGCAATAAAGCAGTTTTCTTTACCCATCTTGCGATCAATTAATTCTTTGATACGACGGATAATGTTTCTTAGTAGGTTAAGCAACAAAGTGTCCAGCAAAACTTCTTTACTTTTAAAATAAGCATAGAAGGTTGCCTTACTTAAATCTGCTTTTGCTGCAATGTCGTTTACTTTTGTGTTTTCAAATCCATTTTGTTCAAATAGATCTGCAGCAGCTGTGAGAATACTCTGTCTGATAATTTCCGACTTCTTTTCTCTGTTCATCCTTTTTACTGAAGTTTAAAGCTTCCAACTTCTTTTGATATATTATTCAGGTTTTCTTTGTTTTCTGTAGAAGCAGTATTTACTTCGGTAACTGCAGTAATAATTTGTTGAGCACCCTCTGCCATACCTGTCATAGATTCGTTGATTTCTTCAGTAACATTTGCAAGCAATGTCATTTCGTTTGCAACTTCATTACCACAAGAAGTAATTTCTGCGGAACCTGTCTGAACAGCTGCCGTTGTTTCGCGGATTGTTTTTATAGAATCAAGTACCTGAGAGCTACCTGCTGACTGTTCTTGCATTGCACTCATGATAACTTTTTCCTGATTCTTAACGGTGTCTGTCAGTTTGTAAATAATGCTGAACTGTTCTTGTACTTCAGAAGTACCAGAACTAATTTCGCCAATTGCATTCTGAAGTTCCAAAAGTTGACCGTTAATGCGTTTACCCTGAGTATTTGACTGTTCTGCCAGTTTACGAATTTCGTCTGCAACAACCGCAAAACCTTTACCTAACTCGCCTGCATGTGCTGCTTCGATTGCTGCGTTCATAGCAAGAAGGTTTGTCTGTTGAGCAATGCTCTGAATAATTTTTGTTGCATCCAAAAGACCTGCAGATTTTTCAAGAATACTGCGAGCTTGGTTAACAGAAGTATCAATTTTTGCTCGACCGTTTTCAGATTCTGTGCTTAAGCGTTCAACAGTGTCGGCGTTGCGTCCCAGAATATCTGTAACGGAACGAATGTTTGCAACCATTTCTTCAACAGCAGCAGATGATTCAGTAACACTTGAAGACTGCAAAATAACTTGTTCTTCCAAAGACTTAATGTTTTGAACCATAGTCTGTGTTGTGGCCTGTGCTTCTTCAACACCTGCTGCTTGGTTAGTAATGCGCTGTTTAATTGAATCAATGCTTGCAACAATCTGAGTTATGGTTGCAGATGTTTGTGCCATTGATGTAGACAGTTCAGTAGCAGAATTATTTGAAATATCAACTGACTTGTTGATTGCGGTCAAAAGTTCGCGTGTTGTGTCATAGAATTCATTCAAGTCGTTAATGAGCATACCAAATTCATCACGGCTATGAACTGGAAGCGGTTCACTGGTGTAGTTACGCTGAACAACTAAAGCAGTAAAGTCAGTAATTTCTTTAATGCGTTCAGTAATACCGTGGATAAGTAAGAAGACATCAAAGATAGTAATAAGTTCTGCAAGAATACCTATGGGAAGCATTTTTGTTTCAAACAAAATGTGGTTAGGAATGTCTGCATTAAGTTGAACCAGCATAGGAGAAACAGAAATAAAAACCAAACCAGTACAAGCAAAGAAAATAACCAAAATGTTACGAACAATCAGTGGCAGTGATTTGTATTCAGTTTTGAACTGCAACTTTGAAAGATTGTGTTCCATTTGCTGCATGAAAATAATGTAAGGACTTAATGCAAAAAGGAATGTTGTTGCAATACAAACAAAGGCAATTGCGATAGGGTCATAGGGAATTCCTGCCATGCGAAGTCCAAGAGAAATAAGAGCTATGTTAACGAATCCGACTGCAACGCCATAGAGCATGTACCTGGTTTCAAAGTTTTTTACTGTCTTATTCACAAAAGCAATTGATTCTTCGGTACTATTTAGCGAAAAGATTTTTCTTACCGTAATGTTGTAATAGATAACAGGTATGACAACTCCAAACAAAGCTATTCCACTTAAAAAGATGGGATTAGTAAGCAGTGCAAGGAATTGCATTAGGCTCAACTCTCTAATAAACGCAAGAATAGGACCGTTTAAAATCCCTGGTAAAATACATACAAGCATGTAAAATACAAACACGCGTTTGGGAAACCTAGAGATTACAGGTGTTTCGTTAGTCATAGTCTCCTCCATAACTGAGTATCGGTATAAAGTATAAATTTCAATACTGAACTCAAAGTCTATTTTAACACGGAATTTAAAATTATGGAAGATATTTTTCTTGAATGTGGCTTTGAAAAAGAAGCGCTTAGGTTTATGACAGAAAGTAAAAATTTGTCATGTTATAAAAAAAAGAGCTGCCCAACAAGAAGTTTACTTCACTTATTGGACAGCCCTTTGTAAAAAGTTTTAGAAACGACTATTGCAGTTTGGGGTAGCGGTTGAAGTAATCTTTTACTTCTTTTGCAACAACGCCACTGAGAACGATAAGAGAAATACAGTTAGGAATTGCCATCAAACCGTTAGTGATATCTGCAATTTGGAATACTTCGTTAACAGCAAAGTAGGGTCCAATAGCAATTGCAATAATGTACAGAATGCGGTAAATCATAACA
>DMQP01000170.1 GCA_003455655.1 Treponema sp.
ACACACAGATGGTTTGTACCGCAAAAGATATGTATCGGGAAGATGGAGTTGATACTCAAAAAATAAATAACGGTGCTGCTGATGGAAGTACTAAAAACAATCCAGAGCCCAGAACATCATGGGGTAAAGCAGGTGATACTCGTTCATTTGCTATGTTGCGCGACAATGCTAGTCAGTATGGTGACGGAATGGATTTCAGTGCTAACATTGTTTCTGCTCCTCTTCCACAACTGAATGTTCTTTCTGAATACAATGAGGTTGCACTTACTCCCGAAAAATAAAAAACAGAGGAATATATAATGTCCGAAAAAACAGAAGAAAAAAAAGAAACTCAAGATCCTTTTGCAGAACGCTTTCTTAAAACTCGCCAGATTATTTTGAGTGGTGAAGTTAACAAAGAGCTTGCAGAAAAAGTTGTTCGCCAGCTTTTAGTTCTTGAAGCTGACGGTGATGATCCTATATACATCTACATTGATTCACCTGGTGGCGATGTAGATGCAGGTTTTGCTATTTTTGACACAATCCGTTTTGTGAAGTGCCCTGTCTATACTGTGGGAATGGGTCTTGTTGCCTCAGCTGCAGCATTGATTCTGCTTGCTTCTCCAAAGGAACGCAGACTTGGACTTCCCCACAGTCACTACCTTATTCATCAGCCATCAAGTGGAATGAAAGGTGTAGCAACTGACATTGAAATTCATGCAGCCGAAATTGCAAAGACAAAAACATTGCTTAATCAGCTGATTGCAGACGAAACGGGAACCGCTTTAGACAAAGTGTCAAAAGATACAGACCGTGACTATTGGCTTAATGCAGAAGAATCTATTGCATACGGGCTTATTAGTCGTGTTGTTGCAAAACGCTCAGACCTGTAGTGTAGGGCATGGTCTTTGAACTGACAGATTCCGTAAAGCGTGACATTCTCTTTGCAATGGAAGATCAAACGGTGCATCATGTACTTGATGCACAAACGCTTTCTCTGATTCCCATACATGATGACAATGTTAAAGCTGATGCAAATCGCTATTACGAGTTACCGGAATGGTCTAGTTCAGATGGCTACCGTATGCTGGAGGCATTTACAGACCAAGTGCGTTCACCGCTTGCTCGCGAAGAGTTAAAGCAAGTGCTTGTGGGCGGAAGGGGGGTATTTAGAAATTTTAAGAATGTGCTAAAAGCGTATCCGCTGGTTGACCGTCAGTGGCATTATTTTAAACAGTGTCGTATGACAGAACGCCTTTTGGAATGGTACAATGCTTTGCGAGAATCTTGGGGACTTGAAGTTCTCTCTGAAGATATTGAGGATGATGAAGATGTCTTTGAAAATGACTTTGAATTTCATCCGTATGATTCTAGTGCAGATGCAGAAGCGCTTTTGCGGATACAGAAATTGTTGGAAGATGAATATGACCGTCAGTATGGTGCTCA
Organism: Treponema sp.; assembly: GCA_003455655.1. Lineage (GTDB taxonomy): Bacteria > Spirochaetota > Spirochaetia > Treponematales > Treponemataceae > Treponema_D. The sequence goes on from DMQP01000170.1 coordinate 1,426, forward strand.
ATTGGGAAATGCGTTTGCCACTTTAAACAGGCACACTCAAAAACTGCGCAATGACACAGAGAGTTTTGGGTTTGTATGTCGCACTCAGTCTGATGACTTTGCCGGCTGTATAGTCTGTTCATGTTTTTTACCTACGGATAAAAAGACAGCGCTTATAACTGATTTTTTTGTCCTTCAGAATTACCGCGGTTTAGGAATCGGTAAGGAACTACTTTTAAGAACCCTTACTGCAGCAAAAGAACGTGGCATTCATTTTGTTTTGACAGCTCAAGCTGTTGTGCCCAAACAAGTGGAATGTATGCTTGTCCAGAATGGTTTTGACAAGGTATGTTCGGGTTTTGTGGCAAATTTATCAACTTTTTAGGAGTTAACAATATGTCTTTTAATCGTTCAAATGAAATTGATGAAGAGCAGATCGTCGCTTTTTTGGAAAACGCTCTGCGTCGTGTCGAAACAGAAAGTGATCCCGACACACTTAACAAACTTAAAAAATTGTTCAAAAAGACAATTCCTTTTTCTCGCCGTATGTATGTTGCAGCTTTTTTAACAAAGAACGCAGCTGGACACGGACGCTTTAACAAAGGTGGCTCTCGCTTTGATAGAAACGAGCGCGACAATCGCTTTAACCGTGAAAACCGTAACGGACGCAACGAACGCCCTGCTCGTGATTTTTCTGAACGCACTGCAGAACGCATCGAAAGACCTCAACACGAAAGTCTTCCACGTGTACAAATAGATCCAGCACTTGCAACTACCATTTTTATTGGCATTGGTCGCAATCGTCGCGTGTTCCCTCGTGACTTAGTTGGCCTTTTGGTAAGCGTTGCAGGTCTTGAACGTGAACGCATTGGTGAAATTCGTGTTCTTGCTAACTATTCATTTATTCAGCTCTTTACTGAAGATTGTGAAAAAGCAATTTCTGCTCTTAACGGATACGACTACCGTGGACGCAAACTGAGTGTAAGCTATTCTCGCCAGAAGGGTGAAGAAGAAGCTGAATCTGAAACAGAAGAAAGTTCAGAACCTGTTGTTTCAAACGAAAGCTATGGTGTTTCTGCTGCTGCTTCGGAATCAGAAAAAATTGCCGCAGAACAGACTGCCTTTGCAGCTCAGCAGACATCGGCTCCTGTTCAGGAAGAAATTCCCCAGGCTCCTTACTCAGAGACCACAGATGACGGTCAGGTAAAGTCACACTTTGGAAACGGTGAAGCCTACTAATCAGACTATACATGTTGTGCAGACCGGTCCTCTTAGTGTAAATACGCTTGTAGTTGCACTGGATGACCGTTATGCATTTGTTGTAGACCCTGCAGCTTGTGATTATTGTGGTGATCAGTACGCAGTAACAAAACTTCTTTCATCTTTAGGTTTGGAGTGCGTTTTATGTGTGCTTACTCACGGACATTTTGATCATGTTGCGGGGCTTCCTTATTTAAAAAAATGTTTTCCTCTTATGCCTATTGCAATTCACCAAGCAGACAGTGGCTATTTAGGTAAAGACTCGCTTGTTCAAAAACAAAGTCTTGAGTGCATTGGCTTTGCAGATTTTTTTGAAGCGTTAAAAGATCTTCCTTTTGCAGATTGTTATTTGAAAGCAGAAAAAACGCTTGCCGACTGTGATATTAAAATTAATTCAAAAGTCTTAGCTTCTCTTGCAAAGTGGAAAGTGCTTCATACTCCAGGACACACGCAAGGTTCAGTGTGTTTGTACAACGAAGACGACCGTTTGCTTATAAGTGGAGATACTGTTTTTTACGGTTCTTGGGGACGCACCGATTTACCAGGTGGAAGCGAAATGCAAATTCAAAAATCTCTCCGTAGAATTTATCATGATGTTGCTTTAGAAACACGCGTGTATCCTGGACACGACGAGTATGGCTTTGTTCTTGCTCAGAATGTGTAAGGGCTACTTCCGTTTGCGCTTATTTGATATACCGTAAAGTCTGGGTAAGCTGCATCTTTTTGAAGTGAGAGCACAGCATAGCATGGTGGCTGATTTGAACGCGGTCTTGCACAAGAGCCGGGGTTAGCAATAAGCAACTGACCTTGTTGTAGACGGTGTGCAACATGTGTGTGCCCATAAAGTACAATGTTTGCATTGCTTCGTTTAGCTGCTTGTTCTAAAGAGTCTGTTCCATTGTAAAGAGAAAAGCGGTGACCGTGTGTGCATAAAACAGTGTGGCCAGCAATGGTAAGTGTTTGCATAAGCGGTATTTGTATGGTCATGCGCATTGAGTCTAACGAATAAAATTCTGTGTCACAGTTTCCTGCAACAAGTGCAATTACAGGTGGAATACATGCAGCAAGGGGAGCATCTGTTTGTGCACGATCAAGTGCTGAACAAACATCGCCTATGCCATCTCCGCAAAAAATAAGACAGTCACACTTTGCTCCTTCTTCTAAAAGTGAATAAAGCAATTGTGCGGTAAATCCGTGAGAGTCGGAAATAACTAAAACACGAGCACTGTCTTTTTGCGAAAGAGCAGTTATATCTTCAGGTGAACCAAGTAGCAGAGAAGAATCTTGAATTATGTTCACAGAGATGAGTCCTCTTGTGTGTCTTTGGGAGTTTCCATGACAAAGTGGTTTATAGCTTGTAAACCTGTTACGCTGTCGGTGTAACGTCTAACAGGCTTTCCTACAATTTGATGAACATGAGCATGAATTTCTTCGTCTGCAGGAAGATGTGCGCGTTCTGGAAGTTCTGAAATGTATTTGATTGCATTCACCAAAATATCTTCTGCTGTTTTGTCTATGGTTTGTTCCATTTCTTTAGTGTCTGCTTCGTCTTCTGCTGTGCGTTCGTAATCAAGAACAAAATCACAAGTGGCTTCCATGCCTAACATATCATCTTGAGGGAAAAGAGAAAAGACAGGGTAGGGCATGTCGTTATCCCAAAACTCTTGTAGACGTGCAAGCATAAAATGTGTGTTTTCCGGAGCACCCAATAAGACAATGCCTTTTATGTTGCGAGCGTTAACCATGTCGTACAAATTTGAAATTCGGTTTTTTACATCATCTGGATAAAGAACAGGCCAGACAAGACCGTTTTCTTGTTCAAGACCAAACTGTTTTTCAAGACGAACGATTGCATCATCATAAAAAAAAGAATTGTTAAAACCGTAACCAAAGAGCACACAAATAACAGACTGCGATTCTGTCCACTGAGGTAAATCGGTTTGCGGTGTTTCTACAAGTTCGGGTGTAAGTACTAAGGCTCCATCTTGTGGCAGTGAAACTTGTTCTTCTTTTTTACATCCTGTTAAAGCAAATGCAGTAAGCGCAATGCATGCGCAAATGAGTATCCCCTTCTTCATACGACACAGTGTAGCGTTTTTTTAGATTTGTGACAATGCGCCTGCAATACTGAATGCACGGTCACCAAACTTTTCAATCTGACGAACCAAATCAATATACAAAAGTTCTGACTTAACATCTGCACCCGCTTCAAGGCGTTTTCGTGCAACTCGTTTAAGGTTGTGACGGAACACATCAATTTGATCTTCTATTTCACGAGCAATAATCAATTTGTCTTGATCCAAATGTTTGTTTACATTGTCGCGGATAAAATACATAAACTGTCGTGCGAGGTCTATGTAAGGGTCAAGACGATCCATGTCTTCTTGACTGAACTTCATGTTTTTAACAATTGATTTTTGTAACAGCAGAGCAACATTGTAACAGTCATCGGTCATTTCTTCGAGGTCGTCTGTTATTTGTTGCATAAGCGTTATCATGTCACCTTGTTGTGTAGAAAGCGGCAGCCGTGAACAGTTGATAAGATATTTTGTTATCTGTTCTTTCATTTGATCTGCATAGTCTTCCTGACGAGTTAATTCTTCCATGTTATCTGCAATGAAAGAGTCTGTGCGGTTTTTAAATCCAAGCTGAACTCGCTCAAACATTTCGGTAACTAAAAGGGTCATGTCGCTTATGGCTTTTTCTGCAGTCAGTATGTAAGCAGTTGTTGTTTCTTTTCCGCCCGTTTCCAAAAAGTCAAGTTTGTATTCGCGAGGACGACCGTCTGCTTTATCTTTAATAATAAGTTCGGTAAGAGCTGCAATTTGTTTTGTAAAGGGCAAACACAAAAGTGATGTAATTGTTTTAAGAACTGTGTGTAATGCCGCAATGTGATAGGTGATGGTATCTGTTGGTTTTCCAGGAACAATTAAATCTATAAGTGTAAGTAAGGGATGGAAGAAAGCTAATGCAAGAACTACTGTTGCTATGTTGAACAAAACATGAGCTAATGCTGTTCGTTTTGCTTGTTCACTTCCGCTCATTGAAGCTAAGACAGCGTCTATGGTTGAACCTATGTTTCCGCCTATAACCAAGGCTGCAGCGAATTCCCAAGAAACAAGATGATTGTACGCCATAGTAATGACGATTGCACTTTCTGCAGAAGAAGAGTGAATGAGTGCTGTAATAAGACAACCCACTACAACTCCAATAAGAATGCTCCAAACTCCCCAGTCACTGAAAACGGTTAAAAAGTTAAGTGTTCCCTTTTGAGGATCTATGGTAGCAGATAGCCATTCCAATCCAATAAAAAGTAAGCCAAAGCCCATAACAGCTTCGCCTAAAGATTGCTTTTTGAATTTTTTAATGACTGTCAAAAGATATCCCAAACCAAAGAGGGGAATTGCAAAGGCAGAAATTTTAAAATTGAATCCGAAGAGAACGACAATCCATGCAGTGATGGTGGTTCCAATGTTAGCACCAAGCGTTACTCCAATAGATTGTTGAACGGTCATAAGTCCTGCATTTACGAAGGACACTTCCATTGCTGTAGTTGCGCCCGATGACTGAATTATAACAGTAAGCACAAAACCTGTTAGAAAACCTAAGACGCGGTTTTTGGTCATAAAATCAAGTGCGGACTGAAGTTTAGTTCCAGCACTTTTTTGAATGCCGTCACTCATCATCTTCATGCCGTAGAGCAAGAACGCAAGACTTCCGATGAGCTGCAGTATTGTAGATATGACGTTCATGATGTCTTTAGTGTAGCGAAAAAAAACTTCTGTATCTACTATACAGCGAATAACAAAAAAAGGCTGCCTGTTTTGTACAGACAGCCTTTGTGTCATTCCCAAGGGTATGACCGTTTTCGGAAATTGCTTTTTACTTAGGCAACGGTTGCTACCAAGTAAACGTCTTTTGTTCCCTTAGTTGCATTAACCAATGTTCCTCCTACAGAACCTGTTGCCAAAGCTTTCTTTGTAGTTGCTTCGTCAGTTGCAAAGGTTTTGTCGGTCAGAGTCAGGGTTACTTTTCCTTCGTTGTTTTTGTTTACAACATTGATGTGGTAAGTAACTCCACGGAACACACGAGTAATTTCTGCTTTCTTTACATGAGAAGGCAGACGAGGTTCAATGCGCAGACCGTCAAATTCTGGGCGTACACCGCAGATGTACTGGCTTAATGCAACAAAGTTCCATGCGGCGGTTCCTGTAAGCCAGCTGTTCTTTGCTTCACCAAAGCGGCGTGCGGTTTTACCTGCAATCATCTGAGCGTATACATAGGGTTCTGTGCGATGGATTTCGCTGATGTCTTCAAGATA
>DMQP01000097.1 GCA_003455655.1 Treponema sp.
TTTTTTATGTTTGCCATATTTAAAAAAGTGCGGTATAATAGTTTATATGTTAAAACTTACTGTAAATCCAAGATCTGTGGCTGCAATTACAGCTGCACTTCGCAAAATTAGAGAAATGATTATGACGGGTGCAGTTGCAAAAGACTCGCCCATACACATCCTGCTTGAAGCGGGAACATATACCGAGACTGTTCGCTACAATTTGTCTAATCCGCTCATAATGGAAAGTACTCCAGGAACAAAAGTTTCAGATTGTGTTATTCAAGTTGACAACTGCGAATCATTCAACCGAGGTGCAGAAAATAGAGGTGTCTTTGTTATAGGTCCGTCTGCAACAAATGTTAAACTGCGCAATTTTACTATTCTTAATACTCATGCAAAAACACTTACTGAAGGTTCTTGTCTTGCTGACAGTGCAGAAGCTTTTGTATGGAACAATACAGAAGGAACTTTGCTTGCGGAAGGAATGCATTTTACGGGAAGACAAAATGTACTTACGCTCAAAGGTAACACTTGGTTTAAAGATTGCCAAATAACAGGCGATGTTGATGTAATTAGTGGAGAAGTTAACACTGCTTTCTTTGAAGAATGTCTTGTTACTCTTCGTGAAGATAACCGCGGTGATTATGACGGTTTTGCAGTAAAGAGTCAGGCTCTTGCAGAAAAGACTGGATTCATTTTCTTAAATTGTCGTTTCAGTGGAGATAAAAGACGTAGAGCAAGTCTCTATGTATGTCGTACTGAAGGTAAAGGAAGTGCTCGTTCTCTAAAAGGATGGGACAACATTGCTTTGCTCAACTGTATGATAAGCGACATTTACAACGATGAATTAGTTTGGGACGATGATATGTCTCTTGAAGTGTATCCTCGAGGGAATGCGAAGTTTGGTGTTCGGGAATATAACACAAAGACTGTTGCAAAAAATGGTGATGTTACTGAAGCGGAAACAATCAAACGCAATGTCAAATCGTATCTACTTACAAAAGACGACTACTTTGCCAATTACGCAAGCCGCTATCTGATTTTAAAGGAAACCCCTTTTGCAGAAAAAATAGAATAGTAAAAGTAGAAACAATTTCTTTAAGGGGAAGTAAGCATGAAAGTTGTTACGTTTGGTGAATTGATGTTGCGTCTAGAACCAGCAGGCTATTATCGTTTTGTTCAAGTTGATTCTATGACTGCAACATTTGGTGGTGCTGAAGCGAATGTTGCTGTTTCTCTTGCAAACTTTGGAATTGATTCATACTATGTTACAAAACTGCCCCAACATGAAATTGGTCAGAGTGCAGTCAACAACTTACGCCGTTATGGTGTTAACACACAGTACATTGTTCGTGGCGGAAAACGTGTTGGCATTTACTACAACGAGCGTGGAGCAAGTCAGCGTCCCTCAAAATGTATTTATGACCGTGCAGGTTCAGCAATAGCAGAAGCAGAAGCAAAAGATTTTGACTGGGAAACAATTTTCAAAGACTGTGACTGGTTCCATATAACTGGCATTACTCCTGCTTTAGGTGGCAATTTACCCGCTATTTGCGAAGAAGCATGTAAAGCAGCAAAAAATGCAGGCGTAACAGTAAGTTGTGATTTGAATTATCGCAGTAAGTTATGGTCAACTCAAGATGCACAAAAAGTAATGACAAAACTATGTTCGTATGTAGATGTCTGTATTGCTAACGAAGAGGATGCAAAAAATGTCTTTGGTATTGCTGCAAAAGACAGTGATGTAGAAACAGGTAAACTTAACAAAGAAGGATATTTTTCTGTTGCAAAGCAACTTGCTGAAAAATTAGGTTTCAAAAAAGTTGCTATTACTTTGCGAACTTCAGTAAATGCAAATCAGAATAAATGGGCGGCTCTCTTTTACGACGGTAGTGATTTTTTCTTCAGTAAAGAATACGACATGATGGTAGTTGACCGTTTGGGTGGAGGCGACAGTTTTACCGCTGGACTTATTTACTCTTTGCTTAGTAAAAAAGATTCGCAGTCGGCTCTTGATTTTGCAGTTGCCTCTTCTTGTCTTAAACACAGTATTGAGGGTGACTTCAATATGGTAACCGTTGCAGAAGTAGAACATCTTGCAGCAGGAGATGCAAGCGGAAGAATTATTCGCTGAATTTACTCTTTTTTGCACTAAATCTATACAAACGTTGCGGTAACCGTGGTTATTTTTGAATAACCGCGGTTATTTTTTAAAAAAAGCTATTTCTTTTTGAACATTCTGCTGTTATGATTATAGGCGAGTTAGGAAAACTCTAAGGAGGTGACTATGAGTTTTAAAAAGATTTCAGTACTTGCAGTGCTTTGTGCTACCCTTGTACTTCCCTGTATGGCACGCGAAAATGACAGTGGTTTGGGATTTTCTGGAGGAATTCGTTTTTCAGTTCTTGGTCTAGAACCCTCTGTCTCTTTAATTTTGAATCACTTGGAAGTGGAAGCTTCTACTCCTATTCAGTCAAAGCATATTTTTAGTGCAACATACGATTCAAATGGTGTTCCCACATCACAAGATATAACAGGCTATGTATTTGGTATGGCACCAGCTGTTTCAGTTGGTTATAATACAAAACCTTTTACTTCTGGTTGGCAAAATACTGTTGGTGCTTCTGTGCTTTGGCTTACAGACAGTTATATAAATGCAATTTCGGGTAATAGTTCTTCTTCTGTTCTTCCGCTTAATTCAAATGGCTCTGTAGATTTTTCTCAGGGTGCATACATTGGTAGTTTGTTCTATCGTGGTGGTATTCAGTGGAAGAGTGGCTTTGGCTTATATTTTAGAGTTGCAATTCCGCTTGTTGCTTATGTTCCCTCTATGGGAAATTCTGGCTTCTTCTCTATTATGGAACCTGAATTTGCTATGGCTTCACTTGCATCTGCATTTACCACAACCGCTGTTGGAGTAAAGTTTACATTTTAACTAACTAAAGGAATTGTTTAAAAGAGGTGCTGAGTGAGACCCAGCATCTCTTTTTTTATTTTTATTTAGAAATCAAAACTGGCTCTAACATCTTTAAATGTTTTTCTTGCGTAGTTTGCATCTGTTGCTTCTGCAAGAGATTCTTCTGCTTTAGTAATTGCGTCTTCAGCTGACTCTTTGTCTCCCTTTATAAGATATAACTGAAACATCATGTAGTATAACATGCTACGTGGATTAGGATTTTCAGCCTGAAATTCAATACATGTTTTACAGAATTCAATGCCTGCATCAATCTGCCCATAGATGTGGTAAGAGTCAATTGCGCGTTTAAGTGTGTCGTCAGAAGAATCAATTTGATACGCTTTTACAAAACACTCAGTTGCTTTTGTAACATTTCCGTTTATGTTGTAATCGTGACCTTCGTACAAAAGAGGCAACGCTGCATCAGGATAGGCTTTTCTTGCCTGCTGAATTGTTTTTGTAGCATTTGTATTATCTTTTTTCTGTCTGTATACATCAACTAAAAGTAAATATGCATCTAAATCGAAGTCAGGGTCAGGGTCTTTATACTTTATGGCATTTTTTGCAGCAGTTACTGCGGTATCGAGTTTGTTTGCGTACAGAGCTGAAACTGCATAGTTAAACCAAGTGCGCGGATCATTTGAAACAAGACTTACTGATTTTGCAAAAACTTCACATGCAGTTACAGCGTCAGATATGTTTATTAATAATTCGCCATATTCATCAAGATATGTTTTGTTGTACACTCCTGCTTCGTAGGCTGCTGCAAAATTTGTATTTGCTTTTTTAACCATTTCGTTTACATTTTCAAGCCACTTGTCTCCGTAACGTATAAGAGTATCAAAATAGTAATGTCCCAGCGCAAGATTAAGTACAGGAGACATTCCGTGCTCTTCTGCGTATGAAGTAATTACTTCAACAGGATTATACATGGTCATGGCAAAGTCCATATCTTGTGAACCATAACTTACTTGACGTCGTAATTCCATTAAGTCTTCATCTGGTTTAAGGTTTTTAAGAGCAAACATCTGATGCATCATGCTCATAACAAAATAGCGTGTGTACAAATCTGTTCTTTTAAGAATAATGTACTCGTTATCATCAAGACCTAAAACTCCGTTTGCGCTTGCATACTGTTTGTCTGCAATATATTTATCTGCAGCAGCAATGCGTTCTCTTACTTCTTTTGGAGCCGAAGCATATAAATCTTTGTCTTTGGCAAAAAGAGGTGACATGCTGCTTAGTGCAAGAACTAGAACAGCTAGTACTTTTGTAATTTTTTTCATGGTAAACTCCTTAGTGTATATCTTTTTTTATTATAACAAACTTTCTTCTGTAAGGTTAAGTCTTCTCCACTGCCCAGGGTTCAATTTTGGGTCTAAGAATAATTTTCCAATGGCAATACGTTTCAAATAAACGACTTCATTCCCTAAAGCCCAAAACATGCGCTTTACCTGATGAAATTTTCCTTCAGTAAGAGTTAAAAGACATAAGGCTGGCAAGTGCATGTTTTCTGCATAAATGGAACAGTAAGGATTCGTTTCATCTGTCCATTCAAGTTGTGCTGGTGCAGAAAAAAATCCGCGTTCATTTCTAAAGGGTGCAACTTCAAAGCCTTCTGAAAAGCATTTGATATATTCTTCTTGTTCATTTGGGTCACATTCATTTTTAAGACAAACAAAATATGTTTTAGGACTATGCGTTAAGGGGCTTGTTATGCGGTGAGAAAGTTTACCATCTGTGGTTAAAAGTAAAAGACCTTCTGTGTCAAAATCAAGACGACCTACAGAATGAAGAGCAGGTAAACCTTTGGGTTTTACATATTCTTCTGGGAGAGAAGAGAAGACACTCTGGTGCAAACCTTCTGCATGTGTGCAAACAGTCGCTTGTGTTTTGTTCAGCATGATGAATAAATGAGGCGGTGTCTCAATACTTTTTCCATCTATGCACAAATGGTCAGTGTGTCTGTTAAAAGCAAAAGCTCCGTCTGTTATGCGCTTTCCGTTAACAGTTACTTCTCTACTTTGCAAAAGTCTGCGGCTGCTTCGGTGTGTGCTGTATCCCTGAGTAATAAGAACTTCGTCTAATCGTTCAGTCTTTACTTTTTCGGCTGACATGATATAATTGTACTGCAAACTGCTGCAAAAATGACAGAGGTAGACGCATGAAAAAAGAAAAGAAAGTAGGCATTATAGGTGCCATGTCTGTTGAAGTTGAAACGCTTACCAAAAAGTTAAAGCCTCTTCAAAAAGGAAAAACAGTAAGTGTTACTCAGGCAGGTGGACTTACTTTTACAGAAGGACTGTTAGAAGGTGTTGCTGTTGTTATTGTTAAAAGCGGAATTGGAAAAGTAAATGCAGCTTTGTGTGCTCAGCGTCTTATAATGCAGTTTGGAGTAACACATATCATCAACACGGGAATTGCAGGAGCTATGGCAAGCGGTTTAGGCATACTGGATATGGTGGTTTCAAAAGATGCCGTCTATCACGATTTTGAAGTAACTGCATTCGGTTACAAGCAGACTAAGATTCCGCAGATGAAAACCAGCACATTCAAAGCTGATAAAAAAATGATTGATGCAGCAACCATTGCATTTGCCGGTCTTAAAGAAGCTGC
>DMQP01000080.1 GCA_003455655.1 Treponema sp.
CGAGCTGCAATACGAGCTGTTGCTTCACCGACTGCTTTTTCAAGAAGCGTATCGACTATCTGCGGGTTTTGTTCACACCAAAGAGTAAGTTTTTCTTTAATAAGGGCATCAACATAGCCACGAACTTCGGAGTTACCTAATTTTGTTTTTGTTTGTCCTTCAAACTGAGGTTCGGGAACTTTTATCGAAAGAACAGCTGTTAAGCCTGCACGTACATCATCGCCAGTTAGTTTTTCTGGAGACTTAGGATCTTTGTCTACTAACTTTTTGCGCAACTTTTCACGTGAAGGAATATCTGCTTCAAGACATTTGTTCATAACAACGGTAAGCGCTATCTTAAATCCGTCGAGATGTGTTCCTCCTTCATGAGTATTGATGTCATTAACATAAGAATAAATGTTTTCGTTGTAGCCATCGTTGTACTGCATGGCCACTTCCATAATGACATCATTTGTTTCGCCAGAAATATAAATGGGTTCTGCAGGAACTACTGTTTTGCCTTCGTTGAGAAATGTTGTAAAGTGTTTAATTCCACCTTCAAACTTATAAATTACTTCCTTAGGAGTTTCCAAGCGTTCATCACGGAAGATAATGGTTATGCCTGGGTTAAGAAATGCCAATTCACGCAAACGGTTAGCAAGAACGTCAAAATTATAAGTTGTTGTTTCGGTAAAAATTGTTTTATCTGCTTTCCAACGGATTGTTGTTCCGTGTAAATTTGTTTCTCCAAGACATTCAACTTTTGTTTTAGGCTTACCTTCTGCATATTTTTGTTCGTAGCGCTTGCCTTCACGATTTACAAAGGCTTCCATCCAAGTAGAAAGAGCATTAACACAGCTTACACCAACACCGTGTAAACCACCAGAAACCTTGTAATTTGATTTGTCAAATTTACCACCGGCATGCAATCTTGTTAAAACTAATTCAAGAGCAGAAATTTTTTCTGTTGGGTGCATGTCTACCGGAATACCGCGTCCATTGTCTTCTACACGGCAAATGTCATCTTTTTCGAGAGCTACTGTTATGGTATCACAATGACCAGCCATAGCCTCATCTATTGAGTTATCAACAACTTCATAAACTAAATGATGAAGACCGTTAGGACCCGTAGAACCAATGTACATACCAGGGCGTTTGCGGACAGCTTCCAGACCTTTTAAAACCTGAATGCTGCTTGCTGAGTACTGCGCGTTTTCTTCTGACATTTTTTTCCTCAACACATATATGGAAAAGCCCATATATAGAAAATTCTAGAATTTTAGTATACCCGTATTGAAGAAAAAAGTAAAGGTAGGTTATAATGATGCACTATGAGCGAACAGAATTACAAGGCAATTTGGCAAGAAGCACTTACTCAAATTGAAGCAGAATATAAGGAAAATGGTCAGGAAACAGAGTTTAACTTATGGTATAACATGGAATATGTTGAAGACGAAAATGAAACCATAACTGTTTCTGTTCCTTCTGATTTTATGTGGAGTCAGATGACCGAAAGAGGAAATGTAAAAAGAGTAGAAGAAAAAATTCTTGAAATAAGCGGACAATCTATAAAGATTAAATATATCTTAAAAAAAACAACTTCTGATCTCAAAAAATCATTAGATGCTGCTCTTTCACACAAACCAGCTGAAACTATATCAAAAAAAGATGATTCGTCAAAAAAAGAAGAGACTATAAAAAAGCATGAACTTTTAAACGAAGATTATACTTTTGATACTTTTGTTTCAGGTGATAATAACGCTTTTGCATACAATGTTTCTCTTGCAATTTCTAAAAACCCAGGAATTACCTATAACCCTCTTTTGTTGTATGGTGGAGTTGGATTAGGAAAAACACACTTAATGCAAGCCATTGGTAATTACATTTGGAAAGAAAAGAAGGGTGATGTAAAAATTTGCTACATCAGTACTGAAAATTTTATGAACGAATACACTTTTGCTATTCGTGATACAAATCCTAAAAACAAAACAATTGAAAAATTTAAGAGTAAATACAGAAATCTCGATGTTCTTTTGCTTGACGATATTCAATTCCTTGAAAAGAAAGAAGGTTTGCAGCAAGAACTATTCTATACATTTGAATCATTATTCAACAATAAAAAACAAATGGTTTTTACATGCGATCGTCCTATAACTGATATAAAGGGTATTGAAGATCGTTTAAGAAACCGTTTTACTCGCGGACTTTCTGTAGACATGAAAGCTCCTAATTATGAAACAAGAAAAGCTATTCTTCAGAAAAAAATGTCTATATTAAACAAACATATTCCTGAAGATATTATTGATTACATAGCAAAAAATGTTCAGACAAATGTTCGAGACTTGGAATCTTGCCTTACAAAAATGATCGGTTATTCTGATTTAATCAACAAAGAACTGACTATCGATATAGCTAAAGACTTACTAAGAGACACTTTCTCTCAGGCTACAACTGGTGCTATTACCATAGAAACCATTCAAAAAGTAGTTGCAGATCATTACAACATTTCTTTAAGCGATATAAAAAGCAAAAAACGCAGCAAACAGTTTATTGTTCCCCGACAAATAGCTATTTATCTTGCGCGTGAGCTTACAGAATATTCATTTCCAGATTTAGGCAATGAATTTGGAGGAAGAGATCATACAACTGCCATGCACAGTTATGAAAAAATTGAAGAACTAATTAAAACAGATTCTTCGCTCAACAGTACTATAGAGTCTCTTATTAGAGAGATAAAGGACTATAAAAAATAGACAACTTGTATACAATATGATACAATGGTGTGCATAAACAGTGGAAAAGTAAGCATCTTTGGTAAAAGTGGAAAAACTGTGAACTCAAATACATAAGTTATTCAGTTTGCAATTTGTTTTACTTTAATCAATTAAGTAAGTTTTCCACAAATTCACAACCCTTATTATTACTATTATTAAATTTAAAAAGTTTAATATATATAAGGGATATAAAAAGGGATAAGGAGTAACTGTATGAAGTTTACATTTGACCGTGACACGATGATTAAAGAGATTGGAATTGCTCAGGAAATCATCTCTACAAAAAATGTTGGTTCAATTCTTTCTAATGTTTTGCTTTCTGCTCATAATAATTCGCTGACTATAAAAGCAACCGACATAAAAGTAAACTTTGAAACACAAATTCCTGTTCAGATTGAAGAAGAAGGATCTACTACTGTTTACTGTGATAAATTTATGAGTATTTTGAATTCAATTCCTGATGGTGAAATTGAATTTAATCAGTCTGCTTCCGAAGGTGATGACGCAGGCATTACGGTTTTGATTAAACCTGTTGCTAAAAAAGTTAAGTTTAAGATGAAGAGTATGTCTCAGGAAAAATTTCCTGACTTTGACTCTGCAGAAAATGTTCCATACTTTGATGTTCCTTCAAAAGACATTAAAGAAATGATTAGTCAAACTTCTTTTGCAGTAAGTGAAGATGAAACACGTTACTTTATGAACGGTGTGTTTATCGAAAAGAAAGGTGACAATCTTGTAATGGTTGCAACAGATGGAAAACGCTTGAGCTTTGCTTCTAAGAATTTGCTTTCTGGTGTATCAGATTTTCCATCTGCAATTGTTCATCCAAAAATTCTTAAAACAATTCTCAAACATTCTCCGCTTGAAGGAAACATTTCAATTGCTATCGTAGAAAAAATGATTTTCTTCCGCTTTGGAAATTATAAATTTGGTTCAGTTCTTCTTGAAGGACAGTTCCCAAATTATGAGCGTGTTATTCCTGCAAAACAAGAACACAGTTTCCAGGTTAATAAGGAAGATCTTGCTGGTGCACTTAAACGCGTTCCTTTGATGATTGATAAAAATGCAGGACGTTTGTATTTTACAGTAAGCGATGGTGTTTTGAAAGTTGCTTCTCAAGCTTCAGACATGGGAAGTGCAGATGAAGATATTCCTTGTGAATATGTAGGACAGTCTTATACACTTGCACTTAACTATCGTTATGTTGATGAACCTCTTCGTGTTATTCAGAGTGACCGAATTACTTTTGAATTCACAGAAGAAATGAAAGCAGTAACAATGAGACCTGAACCTGCTGCAGACTACTTCCACATTATTATGCCGATGCAGAAAGAATAGTGTAAGAGAGTGCCTTTTTTATCTGTCACACCTTATAATTTTAGAAATCTCACAAACACTTCCATTGATTTGTCGTCAAAGGAAGTGTTTTTTACTGGCCAAAACGGTCAGGGAAAAAGTAATCTTTTGGAAGCTTTGTATTATGCTTCATACGGAGCTTCTTTTAGAACACACACTGATGCAGAGATTGTAAAGAAAGGTGAAAAGACAATGGGCTTGCGTTCTCTGTATCGAGAAGAAAATGGAACTACACATACAACAGCTTTTTCAATTGATAACGGAAAAAAGAAAATAGAGCGTGATGGAAAAATTCTTCATGACAGAAAAGAATTAGTTAATACCATGCCTTGTGTTTTATATAATCATGATGATTTAGATTTTGCAATTGGTGAACCAGAACGTCGTCGCTTTTTTATTGATCAAAGTTTAAGCATGTATGATGTTTTGTATATTGATGTAATGAGGCGTTACAAAAAAATTCTAAAAAATAGAAATATATGTCTTAAAGAACAAAAGTATCAGTTGTTAGAAACGTATGATATTCAGCTGGTAATGAATGGTCTTGAAATTCAGAAAAAAAGAAAAAATGCAGTGTTTCAATTTAATCAGTTATTTGGAAAATTGTACGAACAGGTAACAGGCATTTCTGATGTAATGATAGAATACATACCTTCCTGGAAGAAAAAAAATTTTTCGGAAAATGAATACATCACTTATGGAGACAAAACTATTCCTGATGTTGATGAAATAATGGCATATCTGAAATCAAAAAGAGAAGTTGAAAAAATAATGCAGACAACAATGAGTGGTCCGCATCGAGATAAAATCATTTTTGTAAAAGATAAAGAACAATTTGTTCCGACTGCATCAACTGGACAGCGTCGTTTGATTGCACTTATTTTGAGAACAGCTCAGGCGGTGTATTACACACAGGTAACTAAAAGAAAACCTATTTTACTAATGGATGATGTTATGTTGGAATTAGATCCAGATAAAAGACAACGCATTACAGAATTACTTCCTGACTATGAACAACTTTTCTGTACTTTTCTTCCAGGAGAACCGTACGAACGATACAAACGGTTTGACACAAAAGTTTATAAGATAAGCGAAGGAAAGTGGAGTGAAAAAAAATGAATGAAGAAATTAAACCTATTTCACAACTTATAAACGCAACTTTTTCTAATATTCACATTGAAGATGTTGAAAATGCAAACGAAACTTTTAGCGCATGGAAAAAAACAGTATGTAGTATAAAAAGTCTCAATCCTAACGAAGGAAATAATTTGTATGATCATAGTCGCATTGTAGATATGAAAAATGGCATTGTTATGGTTGAAGCAGATCATCCAGGATGGATACAAAAACTACAGTTTTATAAAGATTATATAGTGAGGGGTCTTAAACAACAGCTTCCTCAAATGGAAATAAGAAATATAGTTTTTAAGCTTTCTGGTAGTTCATTTATGTTTGATCATAGTGGAAATGATGAAAAATCAAAAGAAAGGGCTTTCAAGAAGTTAGAAAAAAATCTTGAAGAACAGTCACAAATAACGCAAAAATTCATGAAAAATGAACAAAATTCGGCAAAAAAAAGAGAACTTCCTCCCGAACTGGCACAAATGTTTGATAATTTGCGTAAAAACATGTTGACCAAGAACGAAAATTAGTGATAATATCACTAACTACTACATTCAAGAATTTCATATAAGGAGTCGTTCATTATGTTACGCACATATCAACCAAGCAAAGTGAAGCGCAATAGAAAATTCGGTTTCCGTGCACGCATGAAGACACGCGGTGGACGTTTGGTCCTTTCTCGCCGTCGTGCAAAGGGTCGTTGGAAGCTGACTGTTTCTGACGAAAAGAAACCGTATCAGAATGGAAAGAATCAGACAGCAAAGATGTAAATCTTAAGGGATGGAGACAGACTTGCTAAATAAAGGGCGCTTTACCCGTATTGAACACATAAAGCGTCCTGAAGATTTCCAGAAACTTTTTAAAACAGGGAAGAGAGTCAGCGTTGCCGGAGCAAAGCTCTTCTATATGCTGAATGACCGAAACATAAATCGAATCGGATTTCCTCTTCCCCGCGGTTATGGTAATGCTGTGGAACGCAACAAGTCCAAGCGTTACAGCCGTGAAACATATCGTTTTTTTAAAACGCACCTGAACACCGGTTACGATATGCTCCTTTTAGTATACCCCGGAAATGACTCGTTCCACTCGCGGTGCGAACAATTTAAGACATTATGCCAAAAGGCTGGTTTATTACAGGACTAAATTCTTTTTTTTCAAAACTGTTTAGTTCGGTGATACGATTTTATCAAGTATTTGTCTCTCCGCTGTTTCCAGCGTGCTGCAGGTATACACCTACCTGCTCTCAGTACGCACTTGACGCTATTAGAATTCACGGAGCGTTTAAGGGTTCAATTCTTTCAATAAGAAGAATACTGCGATGTAATCCCTATCATAAAGGCGGTTATGATCCAGTTCCAGAATGTAAACAAACAAAAACCGAAAAGAGGAATTTGCCATGGATAAAAACACTGTTTGGGCAATCGTTCTGTCATTCTTAGTGGTTGTTGTTTCTGCTGTTGTTGAAATAAAAGTTATTATTCCACGCCAGCAAGCAAAAGCCGCAGAAAAAGCATTAGTGCAGCAGAAGGAAGAAGAAGCCCGTCAGCAGCAGCTTGCAAGTAGACAGCTTGTAGCAACTGAAGAAAATAAGACAGAAAGTGAAGAAACAATACTTCCTGTTTCAGAAGAAAACTTTACCATCACTACTAACAAAGTGCAGGTAACTTTTACCAATCGTGGTGGTGACATTGTAAGTTATAAACTGCTTGAACACTTAGATAAAGACACAAACTCTGGTGTTCAGATGGTAGACAATGTTACTCCTCTTAACAGAGCATTTTCTATTTCGTTAGGAGATGCAACTGCAGATGTTCTTAATGATGTATTCAATGTAAAAAAAATTGACGACTACACAATTGGTTTTTACAAAAATTATGAATATACAGACGGTTCTGGAAACGTACAGAAATTTGTATTAGGAAAATTATATACATTCAAACCAGATGAATACATGTTCCGCCTTGATGTTACTGTTAATGGTCAAGAAGGAACAACAGGTCTTAATGTAGACGGAGTTTCTTACACACTGCGAACTTCTCCACAGATTGGGCCTCATTACAATCCTAAAGACCGTTACGAAGTAAGACAGTATGTTGCTTACAGTGGTAGCAAAAAAACAAAAAAAGCAATTTCAGATCGCTACTACAATAAAAAATATGAATGGGCTGGTGTAGCAGGAAAATATTTTACTATTCTTGTTAAACCCGAAAATGCAGCAAACATGAAAGAAAGCGTACGCTGTGTAACAGAAAGTTCAAACGACTATTCTAATGCACAAATTATGCTGACTCGTAATGCAATTGAAACAGCTCAGTCAACAGATTCTTATTATATTTATATTGGACCGCGTAACGAAACGGAACTTATAAAATACAATTCAAAAGAAACAAACAGTTGGGATTTAGTTAATGCAAAATTAAATCAAGCATTGCAAACAAGTGGCATTTTGTCTCCCATAGAAAAAGTGCTTAAGTGGGCAATGGAAATGATTTACAAATTGGTTCATAACTGGGGTCTTGCAATTATTGTTTTAACAGTAATTCTCAAAATTATTTTGTTCCCCTTAAATAGAAAAAGCGCATTGGGTACACTTAAAATGCAGGAGCTTCAACCTCAAATGCAAGCACTGCAAGAAAAGTATAAAGATAATCCCCAGAAGATGCAGGAAGAAAGTGCTAAACTGTATAAAGCGGTCGGTTACAATCCAGCAAGCGGATGTTTACCCATCGTTCTGCAGATGATAATTTTGTTTGCAATGTACAATGTGTTCAACAACTATTTTGAATTCCGTGGTGCAAGCTTTATTAAGGGATGGATAGACGACCTTTCTGTTGGTGACAGCATTTGGACTTGGGAAAAACAGATTCCTCTTATTTCCGGATTTACACAGAACACACTGCGTATTCTTCCGTTTGTATATACTATTTCTCAGCTGTTCAACGGTATGATTACTCAGTATGGTGGAGCTGGTGGAGGACAGAGCAAAACACAGATGGCACTTCTTATGTACGGAATGCCAATCATGTTCTTCTTCATTTTGTATAATGTAGCAAGTGGTTTGATTTTGTACTGGACAGTCAGCAACATTTTGCAGATGGGACAGCAAATTGTTATTAACAAAATAACGAAAAAGCAAAAATTAGAACTTGCAAAAAATCAAAAGCCGGTTAACAAGTTTGACGAAAAGTTTAAGTCTGGCAAAAAGAAAACACGCTGAATTTTACGGAGGTAAAGATATGGTTTACGAGTACGAAGCAAAAACAGAAAAAGAGGCAATAGAAAAAGCCGCTGCAGAATTGGGTCTTGAAAAAGATCAGTTCGATGTAGAAATTCTTGAGTCTCAGAAAAAATCACTGTTTAAAAACGGATATGTAAAAATCCGTGTTCATACGGTTGATTCAGCAGATCATGTTTCATCAGAATTTGACGGTTCTGTTCCTAATGCAACAACACGCAGAAACAATCCTAAAATTGTTGCGAATCCTCTTGCACAAGATGAATTTGAACAGAAACTCATGGACTTTGTTGGCATTATGATTGAAAAAATGGGCTACGAAGTTACTGTTGAAGTTATGTTCCGCGAAGACAAAAAAATTGGTCTTAAACTGAGCAGTTCAAGTTCTTCAATTCTTATTGGACGCAAAGGAAAGAATTTGGACGCAATGCAGCTTTTGGCAAATGTATATGCAGGTCACTTAGGACGCGAAGATGTGCGTGTTATTCTTGATAGCGAAAACTACAGAATCCGCCGTGAAGAAAGCTTGGTTCGTCTTGCCTATGTAACTGCAGATAAAGTTCGTGCAACTCGTAATTCGGTTTTGCTTGAACCTATGAATCCTTTTGAACGCAGACTTATTCACACAACGCTTAATGATATTCCCGATGTTGAAACCAAAAGCGAAGGTGATGGTTTATATAAGCAGGTGCGCGTCATTTACAAAGGTGTGCGCTAATTCATCTTCTTAAGGAGTGAAGAATGAAAAAACTGCTTAAACTGTTAACTGGTATAGTATTTGCTCTGAGCATGTCGTCTCTTTCTGCATTTACGGTTGAAGAAATAGTAAACCCAGATGTAATTGAAGAACTAAAAGCACAGGGCGTTGTTCAACATCGTTTTTACAAATCAGGTGACAGTTCAATTGTACTAGCACCCAAAACTCCGCTTGGAGAAGAGACAGCTGCTTTTTGGCCAGAAGATGCAGAAAAGCCTGTATTCATTATGGAAAACCTGTATTTGCTTAAAAAAGCAGAACTGGGAGACGGTGACGTTTCAAAAATGGATACAGATCTTGTTTCAAGAATTATTCGTTCTGTAAGCAAAATGGAAGGAATGCAGTATTATTCTTATTCTGACAAAAAAGTTAAAACACTTTACAAAGAATGTTACTGTATTGCTGGTCCCAATGACCGAACCCGCGTGCCCGATGATACAGAAGGAAGCGCTGAAGGTAAAGTTATGTACTGTATGCAGAATGATTGTTCTTTTGGAAAAACAAACTACCGGTTGGAGTACCATCAGCAGAGTAAAGAAACAAGTGCTGGTTTTATAAACGTAAGCCCTGTGTATATTGGATTTATAAAAGCTGTAGATACAAACAATTTGCGCATCAGTCTTGTTGTAAATGACTGTGGAGACAGTTTTGTAGTTTACATGCTTGTTCAGGCAAGGTTTCCTGCCCTTTCCATCATAGAAAACAAAATGAATGATTCATTCCGCGGAAGGCTTGAAGCAATTTACAAATGGTTTGTTGCACAGTTTTAGTGTGACAAATCAAAGGGGGAAAAGATGAAACTTAAAAGAATAATGGGAATGCTGCTCTTTAGTTGTATTCTACTTTCATTTGGAGGATGTATGTCTAGAAGCGAAAAAGTGCTTGAAGGAAAAGAAGGCCTGTTTGCTGTAATTGAAACACAAAAAGGTGAAATCGTTTTGGAATTGTTTTACAAAGAAGCACCATTAACGGTTACAAATTTTGTTGGCCTTGCAGAGGGAACACTTACTGCAGCAAAAGGAAAACCATTTTATAATGGACTAAAGTTCCACCGTGTAATAAGCAAAGCAAACCGTGACTCACAGGATTTTATGATTCAAGGTGGAGACCCTCGTGGCGATGGAACAGGTGGTCCTGGATATGAATTTTTGAATGAATATGTAGAAGGACTTAATTTCAATCAGCCTGGTATGCTTGCAATGGCAAACCATGGAACACACACAAACGGAAGTCAGTTCTTTATTACCATAGCTCCTGCAACATGGCTTAACGGCGGATACACTATCTTCGGAAAAGTTGTTGATGAAGAAAGTCAGAAAGTAGTTAATTCAATTGTTGTTAACAACAAAATGGATAAAATTACCATTGTTCGCAAAGGCGCAGAAGCAGAAGCTTTTACTGCAACACAAGCAGACTGGGATCGTGAAAACAAAGCTGCACAAGAAAAGAGAATTGCAGAAATCAAAGAAAGCTTCCCTGGTGTTAGCGAAGATCCAAGCACAGGTATTTTCTACATAATCACAAAAGAAGGAAAAGGTGAAAAATGTGGAACTGGAAAAACAGCTTACACACACTACAGAGGATATTTAGTAGAAAAACCAACTACAGGAAATCAGTTTGACTCTTCTGAAGGACGTGCACCTCTTGATTTTGTAACTGGTGAAGATAAAATGATAAAAGGTTTTGACCTTATGGTTCAGGACATGAAGGTAGGAGAAAAGCGAACGATAATTCTTCCTCCTGAATACGGCTACGGTTCTCAAGGATACCCTGGAGTTATTCCTGCAAATTCATACATTGCTTTTGATATTGAACTTGTAGAAATCAAATAGTTTATCCAACTAAACTGAATTGAAAGAGTACTGCTTTTGTGGTACTCTTTTTTTATGGGTCAGACATCTTTTTTAGCAGCCTTGTGCTTGCTCTTGTCTTCTGTCGAATATGCAATTCCAAAACCGCTTCCTTTTTTACGCTTAGGTCTTGCAAATTTACCCATCATTCTTTCATTAAGAAAACTTTCTGTGCGTAATGTTTTATTGCTAACACTTTTAAAAATTGTTGGCCAAGCAATTATAAGCGGAACTCTTTTTAGTTATGTTTTTTTACTAAGTGCAAGTGGCAGTATTGCAAGCGTCTGTATAATGCTTTTGTTAACAAGAGTGTGCAAAAACGCTGTGTCAGATTTTGGTGTAACACTTGCAGGCTCTCTTGCAAATAATGTGTCACAGTTACTGTGTGCGCGCTTGTTGTTAGGAAAAACATCTGTTGTACTTATTGCTCCTCTTCTTTTTACAGTTGGATTTGTTACTGGAGTTGCATTAGGAACTTTTGTCTTGTTGTTTGAAAATCGTTCTAAATGGTATGCACAGTTAGATGTTCTTTATAAAAATGCACTTGTGCAAAAACCTGAGGAATGTAAAAAAAATAAAGCAGCTCTTGTGTGGTTTTTCTTTTCAATTAGTCTTGCTTTTGTGTTTTTATTTTTGCGCAATGTACTTGTTGAATGGATTTGTGTTTTTGTTTTTTTTATTGCAGCAAGTATCAAACGAAAACATGTTGTTTCAATTCTTCCATCAATGTTTGTAACAATAACACTTGTAGCACTTGCTCTATTTACTCCATCAGGAAAAGTTTTATATACCTTTGGAAACTTTCGTGTAACGGCTGGTTCTTTATTGAATGGATTACAAAGAAGTGGTCTTCTTGTTGGAATGGTTTTTCTTTCTCAATGTGCAATTAGTCCTCAGTTACAACTTCCAGGAAAATTTGGAAGCCTTGTTCAAGAAGTGTTACAGTATGCAGAAAAACTAACACAAAGCAAACCACATTTTAAAAAACAAAATGTCTTTGTTGCATTAGACACATGGTTGGATTCAATATGCAAGTAGAAGACTTACCTATTACCCCATATCTTGATTCAATTTGTACTTCACTAAAAAATTCTCCTAGCAGATGTTTAGTTTTGACTGCACAAACAGCAGCAGGAAAATCTACAGTATTACCGCTTGCTCTTCTAAAAAATTTTTCTGGAAACATTATAATGCTCGAACCGCGACGGCTTGCTGTTTTGGGAATAGCAAATAGAGTTGCTTCTCTTTTAGAACAAGAACCTGGACAAACTTGTGGATATCAAATGCATCTTGAATCTAAGGTAAGTGAAAAAACTCGTTTCACAGTAGTAACAGAAGCGGTTCTTATTCGTAAATTACAAAATGACCCCTTACTTGAAGGAATATCTGTTATTGTTATTGATGAATTTCATGAGCGATCTTTACATGCAGATCTTGCTCTTGCATTTTTAAAAGAAACACTTTCGCTCCGAACAGATTTATATGTACTTGTTATGTCAGCTACAATGCAAACAAAACAATTATGTCAGTATTTATCTGCTCCTTTAGTACAAGTTCCTGGAAAACAGTTTGAAGTAAATGTTGAATATGAAGACTCTCTTACAATGTCACAAGCAATTCGTAAAGAAATTTTACATCCACATGATCAAGGAACTATTCTTGCTTTTTTACCAGGCATAAAAGAAATTCGCAAAACAAAAGATGAGCTTGAAGATTTTATTCCTAATACAGAAATTTGTATTCTTCATAGTTCTGTAGATTTTGCTCAACAAAAAAGAATTTTTGAAAAATCTAATGGAACAAAAAGACGAGTTATTTTGTCGAGTGCCATAGCAGAAACATCTCTTACTGTTCCAGATGTTACCATTGTTATAGACAGTGGTCTGTCTCGAATTTCGCAATACAATGCGCGTCTTGGCATGGAAGAGTTAGTAACTGTTCAGTCTTCACAATTTAATGCTCAACAGCGTGCAGGTAGAGCAGGTCGTGTTAAAGCAGGAACTTGTATTCGTTTATACAATAAGCATGATGTTCGTCAACTTGCAAGCCAGCCGCAAATTCTTACTTCAGATTTAACTTCTTTGGTTTTGGAATGTATGGAATGGGGAAGTGGAACCGACAGAACTGCTTTACAATGGCTCGATGTTCCCCCTTTGTCTGCATGGAATAGCGCTGTTTCTTTGCTAAATCTTTTGGCGTGTATAAAAGACGGTCATATAACAGAACTGGGAAAAGCTTGTCTTTTGTTAGGCATAAATGTTCGTCTTGCTTGTGTTGTTTTAAGTGGTCTTCCCTTTGGAAAAGAAAAAGAAAGTGTGCGTATTGCTTCTCAGTTTAGTAAAGACTTTGAAATAAAAGAAATAGAGCATCGTCTTTCGAAAATAGACAAAAAAGGCATTATTCCACAGGGTAAATGTTTTTCCACAGAATATGCACTTCTTTGTGGTTTTCCAGACCGAATAGCTCGTTGCGATAATGAAGAAGGAGTGTATCAGTTTAGTTCTGGAAGAAAAGCAGTTCTTACAGATGCTAAACGTCCCTTTGCAAAATATATAGTTGCCCCCTCTGTTGATGCAGGAGAAACAACAGGCCGAATTTATGCCTTTACAGCCCTTTCAAATGCGGTCGCAGAAGCCTTTATGCAAGAAAATTCAGTGACTAACGAACGGTCGTGGATAGAAGAAGGCAGCCAAAAGCTTCGTTCTGTACAAGAATGTGCCTTTGGAAAGCTTGTTTTGTGGAAAAAAGACATAAAAACTACCGCTCAGTCGTATATACAGGCTGTTTCTAATGAGGTTTTGCAAAAAGGCTTGAACTGGCTTCCTCTTAGTGATTCGTCTCAAGATTTTTTGCTTCGTACAGAATTTTTTGTTCAGCATGCAAGTGAGGCTGGTTATAAAACAGATGAACTTAAAGAAAAATTAGAAAATTTGGAACAAAGAGTAAGTGAATGGCTTGGTCCATTTATTTCCGAGGGAACAAAACTTTCTGACCAAATTGTTTACGATGCACTTGCCTGGTATTTAGATGCGCAGACTGTAAACAAAATGGTTCCCAAAACAATTTGTCTTACTGAAGGCACAAAGCCTAAAAAGATATGCTACACAAAACAAAATGAAATTATTCCTACAATCGAAATAATAATTCAGCAGGCATTTGGTTGTTTTACTACTCCACAAATTTTAGGAGTTCCTATTTTATTTAAGTTGTTATCTCCAGCACGCAGACCGCTTCAAGTAACAAGTGATTTAGAGCACTTTTGGGAAGAAACATGGCCCGAAATTTGTAAAGAAATGAAAGCTCGTTACCCAAAGCACAACTGGAATTACCGAATAGCAGAAAAAAGCGAAGATTAAATGTTAAAAATTTC
>DMQP01000164.1 GCA_003455655.1 Treponema sp.
TGTTTAAGCGCCCCTCCTGGGCTTTCCTACATAGAAAAATAAAGTTAAGAGATTATCGAAATAGAGAAGAAAAGCTTCCACCTCCTTGACAAAAATTCCCATAATAGCGATAATACGAGAATAACTTTACATAAGAAGGAGTTCTACTGTGCCCTGTGGAAGAAAGCGTAAGCGCGCAAAGATAGCGACACATAAGCGAAAGAAGAAGCTTAGACGGAATCGGCATAAGAGCAAGTAGGTTCCTGCCTTCTTAGCATATTGTGCCAAAAGGACCGCGGTTTTTACCACGGTCTTTTTTTTTGAATTTCTGTTATAGCGGGTACTTTCTGTGTTGCTCCAAAACATACATTCACCTCAAGACCTCAAGCAGCTGCCAGCTGACAAACTTCCTCAACTTTCTGACGAGTTGCGGAGGACTATTATTGATGTCGTTGGTGCAAACGGAGGACACCTTGCTTCAAATCTTGGCGTTGTAGAATTAACCATTGCTCTACACAGAGTTTTTGACAGTCCTACCGATGCTATTGTTTGGGATGTAAGCCATCAGTGCTATGCTCACAAATTGTTGACGGGGCGTTACCAGCAGTTTCCCACACTTAGAACAAAAAACGGTATTTCAGGTTTTACTCGCACCGAAGAAAGCAAACATGACTATTTTGATGCAGGACATGCATCTTCTTCTATTTCATCAGCCTTAGGGCTTTTGACGGCCTGGCAACTTACTGGGCGTGACGATAAAGTTGTTGCGGTAATTGGTGACGGAGCGCTTACTGGTGGTATGGCATACGAAGCTCTTAACCATGCAGGGCAGTTGGCACGAAACCTTATTGTTGTAGTGAACGACAACCAAATGTCTATTAGCAAAAACACAGGAGCGGTTTCTCGGTACCTGTCTCGGCTTACTATGACAACCACCTATCAGAATTTTCGCTATAAGTTTGACCGTCTTATAGATCGTATTCCTTACTTTAGCCGTCATTTGGGAAAGTTTATCTATCGCTTTAAGCGCGGACTAAAAGGACTTTTGCTTACCAACAATCTCTTTGTTGATTTAGGTTTTGAATATGCAGGTCCGCTTGATGGTCACAACATTCAACAGTTGGAAAAAATTTTTACTCGTGCAAAAAAAATACATCGACCTATGGTTATTCACATCGTAACCAAAAAAGGTAAAGGCTATGTTCCCGCAGAAAATGATCCTTCAACTTTCCATGGCGTCTCTCCCTTTAGCATTTCAGATGGTGTGGTAGAAAAACTCGATGTGCTTAGTTTTACCGAAGCCTTTAGTGCTTATATGGTTCAAGCTGGTCAAAAAAATTCTCGTATTGCAGCAATTACTGCCGCTATGTCAAAGGGAACAGGACTCGATGCTTTTGCCCGTAAGTTTCCGTCTCGCTTTTTTGATGTAGGTATTGCGGAAGAACATGCGGTTACCTTTGCAGGTGGTCTTGCAGCTGGCGGAATGATTCCCTTTGTGGCAATCTATTCGACTTTTATTCAGCGTTCAATTGACCAAATTATCGAAGACCTTGCACTTTCTCAAAGACATGCAATTTTACTTTTTGACAGAGCTGGTGCTGTTCCTGGTGATGGCGAAACGCATCAGGGAGTGTTTGACATTGCACTCTTGCGTTCAATTCCTGGCATAACACTTATGACTGTTACTTCTGCAAAAGATATGGCTTTGTGTCTTGACTGGGCTATAAAACAGGAAAAGGGACCTATTGCACTTCGTTGGCCAAAAGCAAGTTGCCCTTCAGAAATAGAAGCCTTTGCTCGTCCTGTTCATTTGGGTCGTGGACTTTATATCCGCAGTGAAGAATATGCTCCTGCTGTTGCTTCTCGTTTACAAACTGAACTTGAAACAAAATCTAAAAAAGCAAAACAAATTTTAGTTGTGTGCACAGGCGGCTTGTATGCAGAATGTCTTACTGCCTGTCGTTCTCTTTTGTTAACAAATGTTCTTGCAGATATGTATGTGCTTCGTTTTATAAAACCCTTTGACGAAAGTTATTTTGTAAGTATTGCTTCTCGTTACGATGCTGTTCTTATTGCAGAAGACGGTCTTATGATTGGTGGCGTTGCTTCGTATATTGCGGATATTCTAAAGGATAATGAACACACAAGACATATTCTGGTAAGTGTTAACGCCTTTGAAGATGCTTTTTTTGCAAATGCTTCAAGAGCAGAAATTTTAGAACAAGCTGGTTTAAGTGGAGAGACTCTTGCAAAAAAGGCTCTGTCGCTTGTAGAAAATGCAGGAAAGCGTCATAATCGGAGGTAGATATGCCAAGTCTTTTATTACGCGACAGAAGTATTTCTACACAACTTCCTGCTTTGATTATGGGAATTGTTAACTGTACCGATGACAGTTTTTATTCAGCAAGCAGGGGAGGAACAGAACGCGCTCTTACTTTGATTGCAGAAGGTGCAGACATTCTTGACCTCGGTGCAGAATCAACACGACCAGGTGCATCTTATGTAAGTGCAGAAGAAGAAATACGTCGTCTTGTTCCCGTAATAGAGCAGATTCGTAAACAGTCAGATATACCCATTTCTGTAGACACGCGAAAAAAGCAAGTTATGGAAGCTGCCTTTAACGCTGGTGCAGATATTGTAAATGACATTTCTGCTTTAGAAGATGATCCGCTTCTTGCAGACTTTGCAGCAAAAAAACAATTGCCGGTTATACTCATGCACAAAAGGGGAACTCCAAATACCATGCAGTCTAATACCGACTATGATGATGTCTTTGCAGAAGTGGATGCCTATTTAAGAAGTCGTGCTTTGTATGCAGAAAATTGTGGCATAAAGGCTGAACGCATCATTGTTGATCCAGGCATAGGCTTTGGAAAAACCGCAGAACAGAATCAAATTCTAGTTGCGCGGTGCGGACACTTGTGTCAAAAAAAATATGCAGTGCTTATGGCCTTGTCAAGAAAGTCTATGATAGGAGACATAGTGCACCGTCCTATAGAAGACCGTCTGTGGGGAACAGTCGCTGCAAATTTGTATGCAGTGTGTGCAGGTGCGTCTTTAGTGCGAGTGCATGATGTTGCTGCATGTAAAGATTCGCTTTTAGTGTGGAATGCCTTACAAAAAGGAGGTTGCGTTACATCATGAACGCTGTATTAGAAACTCTTTCGCAGATTTATGATTTTATTCGTCCTGTTTTGGATGTGGGTATAATTGCGTTTTTGCTGTATAAAGTCTATGGGCTTTTGCGCAGAACCAATGCAGTACAAATTTTAACTGCTGTTCTTATTATTGGTTTTGCATACTTTGCGGCAAACTTTCTAAAACTTACGACACTGCAATGGATTTTGAATACACTGGCACCTGGCGTCTTCATTTGTTTTGCAATTGTTTTCCAACCTGAACTTCGCAAGATGTTCCTCAAGTTAGGACAGATTGAATGGTTTACATGGGGTAACCGTTCAAAGCACACCTATGTTGATTCCGTTTTGATTGCAGCAGAAATTCTTTCTAAGCAAAAAAGAGGCATGCTGGTTGTGTTCATGCGTCACACCAAATTAGATAACATTATGGAAACTGGTACTCGTGTTAATGCTGATTTATCTTCAAATCTTTTGGTAACGATATTCGGTCACGACACACCTTTCCACGATGGAGCTTGCGTTATTCAAGGTGGTAAACTGCTTGCTGCCGGATGTTTTTTGCCCCTCAGTGAACAGTATGACATAAAAAAAACATTTGGAACTCGTCACCGTGCAGCCTTAGGTCAAAGCGAAACCAGTGATGCAGTCGTTCTTGTGGTAAGTGAAGAAAACGGAGCAATAAGTCTCGCTTACAATTCACAATTGCATTATGACCTTTCCATGGAACAAGTTACACAGATTCTGGAAACGCAACTTGATATTACTCCCGATGAACAGAAAATAGAGGATACAATCGATGAACAGAAAACAGTTTCTTGAAAAAATTCCAAAAGACTGGATTGCAATTGTTGCGTGTATTGGCATAGCACTTGTTGTTTACCTGTCATATCAGGCAACTTCACTCGATAAAAAAACATTTGTCATTCCGCTTACTATTGAATCAACAGGTACTATGGTCCCTGCGCAATCAACAGAAAAATATCGCTTTGTAAAAATAACTGTTCGTGCAGAGGCAGACCAACTTGCAGGAATTAGTGAAGATGATTTTACCGCACATGTCGATTTAACCTATCTAACAAAACCTGGGCAGTATTCGCTGCCAGTTGTTATTCAGCCTAATGAACGAGTTCTTTTGCTAGAACCCTTAGAGCTACTTGCAACTCCAGACTACATAAACTTATCTGTTGACGAAAATGTTTTGCGCTATGTTCCCCTTACTGCTTCAATTGCAGGAACTCCCGCTTATGGTTATGAAGTTTCATCTTTTTCTTGCGAACCAGAATATGTAAAAGTTTATGGACCAGCTGCCCAAGCAGAAGCAATTTCTTTTATACCCACAGAAGCACTTGTTGTAGAAGGTCTTTCTGAATCGACATCGGGAACGGTTAATCTTGTCTATGACAATCCTGTTGTTCGTCTTGGCGAAGATGTAAGTGACATTTCTGTTTCTGTAGAAATTACACCAGTTCAAACAGAACAGTCTTTTGCAGGTGTTCCCATTGCGCTTACAAATGTTCCTTCTGGTTTTGAAGCTCAGCTGTCGGTATCTTCACTTTCGGTAACTGCCCGAGGAAATCAGCTTGTAATGGATACGGTTCGTCCCTCAAGTTTTACCGCACGTGCAGACTGCCAGTCTATAAGCGAAGCAGGAGAGTACACACTTTTAGTAACAGTCACACCTCCGTCTGGGGTAAGTGTTACCCAGCAAAGTTTTTCTGAAGTAACAGTTCTTGTTAGTCCTTTGCAAACAGAAGTAGCAGGAGAAAACTGATGGTTTGTGGCATTGGCGTTGACATGGCTAAAGTTTCACGGTTTTTGCGTTGGGTAAAAGATCCTAAAATGATTGACCGTTACTTTAATAAGCAAGAACAGTTACTTTCTCAGACTGCATCAGAACAGCGCCGTTGTGAATGGTATGCCGTGCGTTTTGCTGCAAAAGAAGCTTTTTCTAAAGCCCTAGGAACGGGCTTGAATGGTTTTGACTTGTGCGATATATATATAGTTAAGGATGAAAGTGGAATGCCGTCTTTGTGTGTAACGGGCAGGGCTCTTTCTGTGCTACATCAAAAGTGTGGTCAAAATGCTCGTGTCTTTGTTTCATTAACACACGAAAAAGAATATGCGCTTGCATTCGTCACCATTGAAGGTACTTCAATCTTGAACGGGGGTAAACATGGCTCAGCCAATTAAATCAGCAAGTGGTGAAAAAAAACCGTCCATCTCTTACTGGGCAAAAGAAAAAATGAACTGCCCTTGCTGTGGCAAACCCTTCGATCAAGAAGTTATGCATAAAGGTGGTGGTCGTATGATTGCAGGAAGCCTTACCGACGAACTGCATCGTAACTTCGAACCTTCAAAAAAATTCGGACGCGTTTACCCAATGATTTATGATGTGGGCGTTTGTCCGCGCTGTTACTGTGGTTTGTACTGGCGTGACTTTACCGATATAAAAGACAAAAAAGGTTTTGAACGTATTCTCGAAAGCCAAGATGAACGTGTTCAAAAAGTAAATACGATTTTCCCTTATTTTGACTTAAAGCACGAACGCACTTTGTATGATGGTGCCGCAATGTACTATCTTACTCTTTTGACTTACGAAGAAATAGATATTGCCTATGCTCCAACCTTTAAGCGTGCTATGACATCTTTGCGTCTTGCCTGGTTGTGTAAAGATCTTGATCGTGTGTGCCCAGGACATAACTTTGAAAGTGTTGCTCAAATTTTTTACCGTAAGGCACTTTTCTTTTACCAGCAGACATTGATTAACGAAACAGGAAGAATTGAATCTATAGAAGTTGTTTCAAACTTTGGTCCCGATACCGATAAAAGTTACGGCTATGACGGAGTAATCTATTTGTGTGGCTTACTGGAATACAAGTACGGTCAGCGTGAAGATGAAACAAAACGCTTGCAAAAACTTGATGAATATAAACGCGCTATAGCCCGAATCTTTGGCTTGGGAAAATCGAGCAAAAATAAGCCAGGTCCACTTCTTGAAGTTGCAAAAAATCTGTACGACAAACTTGCGGCAGAGCTTTCATCTAACAACATTTTCTCTTCGGATGATGATTAAGCATGACCAACATTCTTCTTACCGTTTCTTATGACGGTACTGATTTTTGCGGCTGGCAGCGTCAAACAGTAACACAAAACGAGCCTCGTACTGTTCAGTCTGAACTAGAAAAAGCTCTGTCTAAAATGTTACAGACAGATATTCATGTTCAAGGAAGTGGTAGAACAGATTCAGGCGTACATGCCCGAGCACAGAAGGTAACTTTTTTTTCTCCAGTAGATTCCATTCCTCCTCAGAATTATGTTCGTGCACTTAACGGACTGCTTCCTTCTGATATTCGCATAACAGATTGTCTTCTTGTTCCTCCAGAAGTAAATGCGCGCTTTTCTGCAACAAGTAGAACCTACCGTTACTTTATGCAAGTAGATTCTGTTCCCCTGGCAAGTGACATGCGTTTTGTCTGGCCACTTTCTTTTACGCCAGAACTTGAAGTGTTAAATCAAATGGCTTCTTATCTGCATGGAGAAATAGACTGTGCAACTTTTGCCGCAGCAGGAGATCAGAGTCAGTCAACATTTCGTTACATTGACCATGCGTGTTTTTGGTTTGAAGCAGATGAAAAAACAGGTGGTAGACGCCTTGTGTTTGAAATTTGTGCAAATGCTTTTTTGTGGAAGATGGTTCGTTCTATTACGGGTACTTTAATTCAACTGGCGCAAAAAGGGCAAGACGCTCAAACCTTTAAACAAATTCTTGAATCCCATGATCGTTCTAAAGCAGGGGTAACTGCACCTCCAACCGGATTATTTTTGTGGGATGTTTCGTTTGAAGGAAAGAGAGTGCATCCGTAAGTTTTTATAAAAGATTCTGTGGGTCTACATCAATTTCAATGTGAACATCGCGTAATTTATTTTCATAATCTTGCGTAAGTATTTTTGCCATTTTTTGAAGCGGTTCAATACGTTTTGCCTTTAACAAAATGTGCTTGCGGTAATTTCCACTTACCATTTTAAGCGGACAGTCTGCAGGTCCTAGTATTTCACAGCCGTCCTGAAGGTGTGTGCGTAAAATTACTTCTGAAGCATGAGAAGCAACTTCAACTTGATTTTCGTGAGGTGAACGAAAGACAATGCGCAGTAAACGAACAAAGGGTGGAAAATCTAAGAGTTTGCGGTTTTCTAGTTCTTTTGTATAAAAACCTTCTGTGTCTCCTTTAACGGCATAGGCTATTGCTTCTCGCTCTGGGCTGTAACTTTGAACAATAACTTTTCCGTCTGGGAAAAATCTTCCAGCTCTTCCTGCAACTTGTGTTATGAGTGCAAAGGTTCTTTCTGCTGCTCTAAAGTCGGGTAAGTGTAAGGCTGTGTCTGCCATTACCACACCCACTAATTGCAATGACGGAAAGTTAAGTCCTTTTGCAACCATTTGTGTTCCCAAGAGAATGTCGTATTGTCCAGCTTTAAATGCTGCAAGTTTTTCTTGTAGTTCGCCTTTGTGGGTAAGACTGTCTGTGTCTATGCGTACAATGCGTGCGTTTGGAAATCGTGCTTTAACTTCTGCTTCTATGTATTCAGTTCCAAATCCTGAATAACCTACATCAAGTGAACCACAAGAAGGACACTGTGACGGAGGAGCAACAGAGTATCCACAGTAGTGACAGCGTAGTCGTTTTTCTGCTTTGTGATAGGTAAGTGAAACAGAACAGTTTTTGCAAGTTAATTCAAATCCGCAACTTTGGCAACGAAAAAAATGTGTAAAGCCCCGACGGTTTAAAAACAGAATGACTTGTCGCTTTCGTTTGAGTGTTTCTTTTATTTCACTTTCTAACTGATTTGATATACAAGCGTCATTTCCTTGTTGACCCAAGCGCACACACTGTATTTTCGGAAGAGCACCACCTGCAAGGCGTCGGCTTAAGGTGTGTTTTTTTATAGCACCTGTTTGCATTAAGTGCCAAGCTTCAAGAGACGGTGTTGCAGAACCCATAACTAAAGGACATTTGTTTTTTACACAACGATGCATGGCAACTTGACGAGCATGATATCGCGGCGAAGAACCAGCTTTGTAAGAAGAGTCGTGTTCTTCATCAATAATAATAAGTCCTAAATGGGGAAGGGGAGCAAAAACAGCGCTTCTTGCTCCAACAACAACTCTTGCTTCTTGTTTTAAAATGCGTTTCCATTCTCCTAAGCGCTGACTGGGCGTAAGTGCCGAATGTAAAACAGCTGCTGTGTTACCAAAACGTTTAAGTACAGCCTCTGTAACTTGCGGAGTAAGTGCAATTTCTGGAACTAAATAGATAACACCCTTTCCTAAAGCAAGCACTTGTTCTGCTGCTGCAAGAAAAACTTCTGTCTTTCCGCTTCCAGTCATTCCGTACAAGTAGTGATAGAGTGTGTCTCCTTCAAGAATTCCTGAGACAGCTTTTTTTTGTTCATCGCTTAGCTGGTGTTTTTTGAAACTTGATTCGTCTTCTTCAAAGGCAAAACTTCCGCCAGAAGTTTCTCGTCTGCCAGAAGGAATCATTGCACTAACGGTTTCTCCAATGGGCGAAAGATAGTAGCGTGACATAAAAGTTGCTACATCGTACAGTTCTGGAGTAAGAAGGGCGACATTGTCTTTGTCTGTAAACTTTAGAGCGCGTCTTACTTTTTCTTTTGCAACACCGCAGTCTTCGGGAAAAGAAGTATGTGTTCCTACAATGAAGCCAGTCATGCTTCTGTTTCCAAAGCGTACATCTATGCGGCGACCAAAAAAATCTTCATTTTCTAAAACGGTAGTTTCGTCGGGGTGGCGATAGAGAAATGTTTTGTTAAGCGGAACGTTGAGTGCAACGTCGAAGTACAGCTCTCCTGTCATTAAAGTTATGCCCTGTTTTGTTCCTTAAAGAATTCTGCGGCATAGTCGGGATACAGTTCGGTAAGTTTTGCTCGAGCTTTCTTTAAGTCTTCCCAAGCAGGACGCTTTAATGTTTCGTCTCGCAAAAGTGCGCTGGGGTGGTATGTTGCAATAAGGGGAATTCCATTGTAGTCAAAAAACTGTCCGCGCAGTGCGTTTATGCCTTTGTCGCTTTGCAAAAGATTTTGAATTGCAGTTCGTCCTAAAGCAAGAATGAGTTTTGGTTTTAGAATATGAATTTGCGCTTGAAGGTAACCGCTACAGGCTGCAGCTTCATCGCTCATAGGTGCACGGTTCATAGGTGGACGACATTTTACAATGTTTGCAATAAAACAGTTAGATTTCCGACTTAAACATATAGAAGCAAGCATTTTGTCTAAAAGTTGACCAGCTTTACCTACAAAAGGCCTTCCGCTTGCATCTTCGTCTTCTCCTGGACCTTCGCCTATAACCATAACATGAGGATGCATAACACCTTCGCCAGGAACAACAGAGGTTCTTGTTTGTGAAAGTACACAATTGTGGCACGCAACTATTTTTTGATTTACAGAGTCTAATGTAATGCTTGG
>DMQP01000009.1 GCA_003455655.1 Treponema sp.
GCAACCATTGCTGCCATTCTGACTTTAACTTAGCATCTTGTGCAGTTTGACATATTGTGTTAAAATGTCATTATGCAAACATATACAGCGCTCTGTGCTATTGGTGCAGAAAAAATTTTGGGAAATGAACTCAAACATTTGGGCTACAAGCTTGACGGCAATGCTCCAGGAAGGGTTCGCTTTGTGGGCGACGAAGATGCGCTCTACCTTTCTAACATTTGTTTGCGCACTGCTGACCGTGTGTATCTTGAACTTGCTCGCTATGAAGCATTAAATTTTGACGACCTCTTTGACGGATGTTATGCAGTTGACTGGCAGACTTATCTTAAAAAAGATATGTATGTTGTTGTAGATAAAGTTAGAGTTCACAAAAGTAAACTCAATAGCGAACACACCATTCAGTCAATGGTTCAAAAAGCAATTTATAAAAAACTGGGTGATGTTTGGCACATTTCTACTTTTCCAGAAACTGGCGATCGTGCAGATATTCGTGTCTATCTTGAAAACGATACAGTTTACCTTTTGCTTGATACCAGTGGTGAAGCTTTACACAAACGCGGTTACCGTGCAGACGGCGGAACAGCTCCTTTGCGCGAAACCATGGCAGCGATTCTTCTTCAGCAAATGATGTGGCGCAGAAAGTTGCCCCTCTATGATCCTTTCTGTGGAAGTGGAACAATTGTTATTGAAGCGGCTTTGTATGCACATGATATTGCTCCTGGTCTTGCGCGGGGTTTTGCCTTTGAAGGTTTTGCAAATTTTAATCCCAAACGATTTCATGAACTGCGTCGCAAACAAGCAGAATGTATTCGCACCGATGTTGAATGTCATATTTGTGGAAGTGATATAGATCCTTCTGCGGTAGAGCGTTCTCGTCAAAATGCAGAGTATGCGTGTGCTGCTGCAGGTAAAGCTTTGCAAATGATTGGAAGTGATGCAAAAATTCTGCGACCAGAATTTTCAGTTGCTTCTTTTGATCAAGTAAAATCATCTTATGAAACAGGACTTGTGTTATGTAATCCTCCTTATGGAGAACGTTTGGGCGATGAAAGTTCTGCAAAACAGTTATATGGCGATATGGCTTCTTTGTTCACTCAATTTGATGGATGGAAAATGGGTGTTATAACAAGTCAAAAATGCTTTGAAGAATGTATTGGAAAACATGCAAGTCTTACAAAAGCATTTAAAGCAGGAAACTTAGATACCATGTTCTACATGTTTTCATAAACGGAGAGATTTTTATGGCTGTGTTAGTTGAACACGACAAACGAAAGCGAGAAATTTTGGAAAAAGCGTTGACACTCTTCATGGAAGAAGGTTATGAAGATGTTACTTATCAGAAAATAGCAGACCGTTGTGGCATTACCAGAACAACACTGTATATTTACTTTAAGAACAAACGCGAAATTTTTATTTGGAGTATCAAACAGTTAACTCAATCAATTGAACAGAATCTTCTTGCAACTCTTGATGACACTTCGCTTTCTGCTCCAGAGTGTCTTAAAAAAATGTGCATGCACATTATCGATGAAAGTGAAGCAAATCCACAACTGTTCAAAGTTTTGTTAGATTATTTGTTGCAACTGCAAAAAAGTGGTGTCGATTGTGCAAAACGTGTTCGCCGAAGAACACTCCGCTTGGAACATTTGATGAGTACGGTGCTTATTCGCGGAATGCAAGAAGGACAGTTTATACAAGTTCGTGTTACCGAAATAAACACTATCATTTACAATCTTATACAAAGTGCTATTTTAAATCTTGCTGTTCTTTCGCAAACAAAACTTGACGAAATACGTTCTTCAATTTGCTTTGTTATAGATTCTATTTCCCGTTCGTAGGAGAACTAGCATGAACTTATACGCTTCAATTGCAATTTGTTTTATTCCGCTGGTAGCGCTTACTTTGTGTCTTATTCTTTTAGTGCGTGAAATAAAAGTAGTGCATGTTTTACTGTCTGCTCTCTTGGGTTTACTTACTGTTATACCGATTGCTTTGTTGCAAATGTTAGTAGAACGAATTCCTTTGTTTGAAGCACAGACTTTGGGAGCTGTTCTTGTTCACTCACTTATAATCAATGGACTTATTGAAGAAACACTAAAGATGTGTTTTCTTTTTTTACTTCCTGCAAAAAAATATGATGTATGGAAGTTTTTGTTCTGTGCTATGTTGAGTGGTCTTGCCTTAGGTTGTTTTGAATCTGTTATTTACTTAGTAAGTGGTTACGAAAATATAGGTTTGCGTTTAGTTACTGCGGTTATGCTTCATACATCTTGTGCCGGTTTGGGCGGAATTTTTGTGTGGAGCATTAAAAATAATCGAACAAAAATTTTACCCTTTATTTTTGCCATCGTTCTTCACGGAGTTTACAACTATTTTGCTGGATTCAGTACGTCAATTCGCTGGTTTTCTATAATAATTATTGTTCTTGCTTTTATAGAATGTCGGTCTCAGGCTATTTCAGTCAGTTCAGACGACATAAAATAAAGTAAAATTTCCAAATTTTTACGGTTTTTTTCTCACTAAAGCTATAGCATAATATGCTTTGGATTTGTATTTGTCAAAGGAGTATATAGTGCCACAGATTCAGAAAAAACTGACTGGAAAGGAACTAACCACAAACATTATCTACTACGCATTGCGCGCAACTATTGTGCTTTATGTAGTTCTTCTGTTCCTTCCCGGCGTAAATCCCGCAAGAATTACGGAAAAAATCAACAGAAACCTCTCCCTCTTTACCGCAGGATTTTTCTACAAAAGCCTAACTGACGGTTTGGGTCGTGTCATTTCTAAGGGATGGATTCCTCAGAGTACAATGATTACCTTAAACCTTACCAGTTTGGTTGCCTGTTTGGGTGCCTTTGCTGCAGGTGTGGGCGGATGTTTTTCAATTGGTAACAACAAGTGCCGTCGCATTGGTAACATTTTAACACTGAGCGGTGGTGCAGTTGGTTTAGCAGGAATTATTGGAATTATGGTTGCACGCAATCAGTTAGTTCAGCTGGTTGCAGAACATCCCAATTATGCAAAAAACACAATGCCTAATGATCCTATGGGAATAAAATTGTATTTGGCTATGTCCATTATAGTTTTACTTCTTTCTGTTGCAACTTTTATTCTTTCTCCAAAACCAGAAAAAGATGAACCTTTGCACATGGAAGCAAAATACCGTTTGTTCCTTATGTTCATGCCTTTTGCTTTGCTTATTTTAGTGTTTAGCTATCTTCCTCTGTGGGGATGGCGTTATGCATTCTTTGACTACAAAGCAGGCGATACACTTACTATGGACAAGTGGCGCGGACTGTTCTGGTTCACCTATTTGTTCCAAAATCCGGCAACAAGCAAACATATTGCTCGTGTTATGCTGAACACACTTGCTATGTCTGGAATTGGAATTGCTTTTAGTTTCCTTCCCATGGTCTTTGCAATCTTTCTTTCGGAAATTAAAAACAACAAGGCTCGTTCACTTATTCAGACATTCACAACTATTCCTAACTTTATTTCTTGGGTTTTAGTGTATGCAATTGCTCTGTGTATTTTCAGTACTGACGGTTTCATTTCTAGCTTTATGATTCAAAACGGTTTCTGGGAATCTGGAAAGAATATGCTTATGAGCAGCAAGCATACTTGGCTTAAGATGTGGGCTTGGG
>DMQP01000075.1 GCA_003455655.1 Treponema sp.
TTTTTCATAGCAATCGCCTACCTGTTCATCTGCATAGGTGAACAAAATGTGCTCTTCGTCGCCACACAGTAAGGGAGCGCAGGCTGCACTAAAGGCTGCAGAAAAATTCTGTTTTGCCGGAAAGACAACCGAATATCCCTTGGTAAGATGTAAGGCTATGCTTGCAAGAGCAATGGGCGTGTTGAATACCGAAAGCGAAAACGAAGCAGGTAAGATTTCTTTATCTTGAATCAACTGCGTGTTTATATCACCTTCTCGGGCCAATTCCCCACGAAAGGAAGCAAATACTTGCGGACAGTCTTTTGCTTCAGGAATTGCTTCTACAAGATCGTGCACCACTTGAACGGTCATTTTGCTTAGCTGACTAAGGCGTCTTCTAAACAAAGGACTGGTAAAGGCAAGCGCAGGTGCTTGAGAAGTGTTTTCTATTTGTTTTTTTCCTTTAGTCCAAGCCATCCAGTCTTGAGAACTTTCTATTCCCGGAGCCCAAGAAAATGCTTTGGATAAAAAAAGAGCCTGTCCGTCTGCCATAGTTCTAGTGTATCATAAATGCCTTTCTTACTCAACATTATAAATCTGGTGCTGTATTGCACACTTGGGGCTTTTATGCTATAATGTGCGCAAGGAGTTGCTATGGACGCATTAAAACAGGAAATAAAGGAGACAATAATTTCTGCTCTTATGCTAGAAGATATTACTCCTGCGGATATTGATGATTCTGCTCCTCTTTTTAATGAAGGTTTAGGTCTTGATTCCATAGATGCTTTGGAATTAGGCGTGGCACTCAAGCGTAAATTTGGTGTGAAATTCTCTACAGATGACACCGATCAAAAAAGTCGCTTTGCATCAGTTGATGCTTTGGCACAATATATTTCTGCTGAAAAAGCAAAGGAAGGAAATGAATGACAAAAGACGAACTCTTTGACAAAGTAAAGGGCTTGCTGGTTTCAGAATTTGAAGTGGAAGAAAGCGCAATTACTCCTTCTGCAAATCTGGGAGATGATCTCGATCTTGATTCAATCGATTTTATTGACCTGGTTGTTAAGATGAAGGACTTTGTTCCCGGAAAAATTGATCCCGAGATTTTCAAGACTGTAAAGACAATGCAGGATGTTATTGACAAGTTGCATCCTTACGTTGAGAGCGTAAACTAAGTAGAGAATGGCGCCAAAATGAAGAAATTCTTTAAGGTGCTGTTTTCTGTGCTAACAGTTCTCTACCCTGTACTGGTATTTACCCTGTTGGTGGTTTTCAAACTGCCTGTCAGGGTATTATCGTTATGTGCGATTGTACTTGCGGTAGCCTTGTTACTCAGTGTGGCAGCTGCCCGTTCCAACCGTAAAGAAAAAGACAAAAACTTCGCATTTGCAGTTATTCGTCCTATTATCTTATCTGTGTTACTGCTTGTTGCTGCTCTTTTCTGCTATTTTACAAATCAATCCATTTTTATAAAACTCTATGCCGTTGCAATAAGCCTTGTTATGCTTATTCTTTTTGGCATTACTCTTATTTTTCCCCCTAACATTATTTATACCATTGCAACCCTTATGGATAAGTCAATAAAGGGTTCTATAAGTCAGCCTTATGTTGAAGCTTACTGCAAAAAAGTAACTATAGCTTGGTGTATTTTTTTTCTCGTAAACGGCTCTATTTCTGTCTACACTGCATTTTGTTCAAATGATTTAGTGTGGTCTGTATATAATGGAGGAATTTCTTACGCACTCTTAGGTTTGATGTTCCTTATTGAATTTAACATTCGCATGAAAGTAAGTAAAAATATGCCTTCTGTTCATACTATTTCGACTTTTACCGCAGACTCTCGTCCCGACAACTACATGGTCTGCTACGAAGGAATTCGTTCTCGTGGTGTGGTAAAAACCTGGTATGATTTTTTGACCGATTGTGCAAAAGTTCGCATGTGCATTGAAGCTCATGACAAAAAAGATTGGATTTTACACAGTGAAGACTACTGGTACTTTCTGGTAACATTTGTTGCTTTGTTGCAGTGTAAAAAAACAATTCATCTTACGCAAAACATTGCAACTTCTTTTATTCAAGAAATAAAAACGCAAGACGTTATGTTCATTACCGATCAGCCGGTAAAAGACGAGACAGCTATTCAAATAAAAGAGGTTCTTGCAAAATATACTCCAGTTGAACAACAAATTCGCATGACTCCTGCTATAGACGCAGAAACAACCGACATTCGCATGTACACTTCTGGAAGTACCGGTAAGCCTAAAGCAGTGCGTCAGCGTATGAAAGAATTTGAACTAGACAATGCCTTTATTATTTCAAAGTGGGGACAGGAATTTCTTTCTCGCTATTTAGTTACAACCGTAAGTCAACATCATATTTACGGATTTTTGTTTGGCATCTGTTTACCTTTTGCACTGGGTGTTCCCTTCCGCAGAACTCGAATAACTATTCCCGAAGAATTTGAACTTTTAAACGATGACAAATATATGATTATTGCAACTCCTGCATTCTTAAAGCGCACTGTTGACACTTACGGAGATGAACCACTTCCTTTGCAAAACTGTTTTATCTTTACTTCTGGTGGTGCTGTTTCTGAAGAACTTGCAAAAAAAGTAAATGCAGTGTTTGGATTTTGTCCGCTTGAAGTGTACGGTTCAACTGAAACAAGCGGTATTGCTTACCGCCAGCAGTCAGTCAATGGACTTAGGTGGACACCCTTTGACAATGCAAAAATATGGAAAGGTGATGACGAATGTCTTCGCATTATTTCTCCATACATTAAAAATCCCGAAGGTTTTGCAACTGCCGATCTTGTTACCATTTTTGATGATGGAACATTCTTGTTGCGGGGCCGTGCAGATTCAATTGTAAAGATTGAAGAAAAACGTATTTCACTTCCCGAAGTTGAATCTCGTCTTTTAGATTCAGGTTTGATTGCAGATGTAAAAGTTATTGCGCTTGAAGATCGAAGACAGTATCTTGC
>DMQP01000234.1 GCA_003455655.1 Treponema sp.
ACTTTGGGATCAACTTTTACAGCAAAAACTTTTTTAAACAAACCGAGCAAAAGTCCCAGTACGAATGACAGAACAAGTGCCACTTCAATTGTATGAATTATTACCTGCATGTTCCGCCTCCTATTTAATAAGTCCCTTAAAGCCAAGGAAAGCAAGACTTAATAGACCTGCTGCTACATACAAAATGGGTGTTCCCTTAAATGCATGAGGTACATCGGCAGTTTTCAGTTTTGAACGAACTCCCGACATAATGACCATGCTGAGCAAAAATCCCATAGCACTTCCCAAGGCATAGACAAGACTCTGTCCGTAGTTGTAGCTGTACTTAAAGCAGTTGATAGTAATTGCAAGTACTGCACAGTTTGTGGTAATAAGTGACAAATAAATTCCCATTGATGAATACAAACCTGGCGCTGTTTTCTTAAGATAGAATTCTACCAGTTGAACTAAAGAAGCAATAACCAGAATGAATACCAGTGTCTGTAAAAATTCTAGTTCGAAGGGAATCATAATGAATGTGTAGATGGGCCAAGTAACTGCAGTTGCAAGCAAAATAACAAAGGAAGTTGCAAGACCCATGCCTGTTGCTTTTCCTGTTTCACTTGTCATACCAATAAAAGGACAGATGGCAAGATATTGAATGAAAACTACATTGTCAACTAACATTGACTTCATAAAGATTTTAAGCATGTCGCTCATTTGCTTGCCCCCTGTGCATTTTTAATTGCCTGCATAACAGCTCCCAGTATACCAAAGACTATGAATCCTCCCGGTGCACTGTTTAAAATTCCAATGCAATATGCTTCGGGAATAATGCTTAGTTTAAGTGCTGTTCCTGCAAGAATAGTTCCTGCTCCTAACAGTTCTCGAATAAGTGAAATGAGTATGAGAACAAAAGTGTAGCCCAGTCCCATTCCCAGTGCATCTAAGAGAGAGTCGCCAACTGTATTTTTTGATGCAAAGGCTTCTACGCGTCCCATGATGATACAGTTAACAACAATGAGGGGAAGAAATACGCCCAGCGAATCGTACAGTGAAGGAACATAAGCCTGTAGTACCATTTGAACAATAGTGGTAAAGGCTGCAATTATTGTAATAAAGACTGGAAGACGAACTGCTTGCGGAATGTGTTTTCTAAAGACGCTTATAACCAGTTCACTCATAAACAGAACAAAGG
Organism: Treponema sp.; assembly: GCA_003455655.1. Lineage (GTDB taxonomy): Bacteria > Spirochaetota > Spirochaetia > Treponematales > Treponemataceae > Treponema_D. The sequence goes on from DMQP01000234.1 coordinate 1,178, forward strand.
TCATGCTCATGCCCATGCCCAAACCGTTGAACACTTGGGTGGTAATGCCCAAAGATGAACACAAACCTATGTTAAGTACTAAAAGTGGATTTTCGCGAACGAATCCGTTGGTAAAGATAGAAAGTTTTCTGTTCATTACTGAACCTCCGCATTGTCTGCATAAGAAGCAAAGACACTCATGATTGCTTCAGTTGCAGCAGTAAGTAATTCTGCCGCTCCATTTGAAGTAATGGTTGCACCACTGATTGCATCGAAAGTACGACCTGCGAAAAATCCGTCATGTACATCTTTTCCTTCAAACTGTTCGTAAAATGTTTTTCCGTTTGCAAGATGGAAGGTTGGGTCACTTGCTTTTTGACCAAAGCCAGGTGTGTCTGTGTTTACAAGATACCGAACTCCAGTAATAGTTCCATCTGTTTTTATTCCTACCATAATGGTTGAAGTGTCGTAAGTAGGACCTGTAACTTGAGCAACGGCACCAACAATTTTTCCATCTTTATAGGCAAGACGCAGTGCATCTATAGTTACATTGCCGTTTGATTCAACGACTGTTCGCTCTGGAATTTGGAAAGAGTCTGCCTGAGCAAAAACTGCACGCATTGCTTCGTTAGCTTTGCGTTCTTGATTTTGTTTTATGACAGGAGAAGTAATGTTGTTTACGACTGCAAGAACAGTACATGCTGCAACCGCATAAGCTGCCAGTATAAGGCCGAGTTTTATCATTGACCATGCGTTTTTCATTTAGTCTCCTCCGTTTTAGCCTGAGCTACATTAAATTCCTGAACAAGAACTTTTGGCTGAGGGCGACGTAGTGCTTTTTTGCCGTAACCGTATTTGCGTACGGTCAGTTTATTCAAGAAAGGAGCTACTGCATTCATAATCAAAATGCTAAACATAACGCCTTCGGGGTAACCGCCAAACTGTCTGATAAGGAAAGTAATAAGTCCACAACCAAAGCCAAAGACAAGGCGTCCTGGTTTTGTTACCGGAGTTGTTGCGTAGTCAGTAACCATAAAGGTTGCTCCAAAAAGAAGACCGCCTGTGCAGAGTGCAAGGGCAACCGAAGTAAGCGATTGCATTACATTCTGTCCTGCCACTAAACTTGCAATGAATGTTCCTGCGGCAACAGTGGCTACCATAGCAAGGGGAGCACGCCAGTCAATGATGTGTGCAAGAAGTAAAAAGCAGAAAGAAATAAGCAGCAGTAAAGCAGATGTTTCTCCAATACAGCCAGCTTGGTTTCCAATAAAGAGTTGCCACAAATTGTCATTTGTTACAGCAAAAGTTCCAGCTTTTATTGAACTAAGTACTGTTGCAGAACTAACAGCGTCTACGACTGAATTTGCGGGAGTAACCCATGACGCACCCATAACTCCTGCAAAAGAAATAACTAAAAATCCGCGACCAGTAAGGGCAGGGTTAAAAGTGTTTTGTCCTAATCCACCGAATAAACCTTTTCCTACAATGACTGCAACTGCTGCTCCTAAAATGGTCATCCACACAGGAATGCTTGGAGGTAAAACTAAGGCAAAGAGAACGCCTGTAACTGCTGCAGAAAGATCGTAAATACGAATCTTCTTTTTTGTTACCAATTGGAACAAAGCTTCAAAAGCTACTGCGCTTGCCACTGCAACTAAAATAGTTACCAGTGCCTGTAGTCCATAGAGCATAACTCCATACACACATTCTGGTAGGGTTGCAAAAAGAACCGTTGCCATAATGTACTGAGTCTTCATCTTTGCGCTAAAGTGCGGACTTGAAGACAAAAAGATTTCATTTTGTTTTGCGTCACTCATTTTGTACCTCCTTCCGCCTTTTGTGCTTTTGCTTTTTCTGCAGCCATTTGTGCACGAACTTTGTTTTTACCCAAACGAATGCGCTGAACTAAACGAACACTTGCCGGACAGACGTATGCACAAGAACCACATTCAATACAATCCATAAGACCGTAGTATTTTGCTTCGTCAAGATTGTCTGCCTTTAGTTCTTTTACCATCATGACAGGAGTTAAGTGCATGGGGCAAACAGTAAGACATGAACCACAGTTAATACAGGGGTCTTCGTCGGTAAGGTATGTTTCTTTTTTTGTAAGGAAGAGAACTCCGCTTGTTCCTTTTGCTACAGGGAAGTTTGCATTTGTCATTGCAAAGCCCATCATAGGACCGCCAGAAATTATTTTTGCACAGTCACCTTCTTTGAGAGTAAATACATCTGGAATAAGGTCGCCTACTACGGTTCCTACAGGTACGCGAATGTTGCAAGGTTTTTCACAAGCGCCGCCACTTATGGTAAGAGCACGTTCAATGAGTGGCTTTCCCAAACGGAATGCATCGCTTATAGCACAGGCTGTTCCTACATTTGTAATGACAGCTCCTACATCTGCAGGAAGTTTGCCAGCAGGAATTTCTACACCCAAAACTGCCTGTACAAGATTTTTTTCTCCACCCTGAGGATACTTTGTTTTAACACGAACAATAGAAATATCATCATCGTACTGTTTGTTATGAATTGCTTCTTGAAGTGTAGGAATGATGTAATCTTTATTTGTTTCGATTGCAATAATGCCGTGAGCTCCAGTAAGTTTAAGTTCAATGGCAAGACCGTCAATTACTTTTTCGCTCATTTCTTGAAGTGTGCGTTCATCTACGGTAAGGTAGGGTTCACATTCTGCGGCGTTTAAAAGCACATAGTCAATTTCTTTGTCTTTAGGTGGATTCAGTTTTACATGAGTGGGAAAGGAAGCTCCTCCCATACCCACAATACCTGCTTCCTTTATGCGAGCAAGTGCTTCTTCTGTTTCACAAGTAAAAGGATCAAGCGGTGGCATGTAGTCGGTTCTGTCTGAATCATCTGCTTGAATAACAATGCAAGAAACTTCAACATTTGCGGTAACCATAAAGTTTTGGATTTTTTTAACAGTACCTGCAATGGAAGCGTGTACAGGAGCAGACATGAATGCATCACTTGCTGCAATTTTTTGACCCTTTGCAACAGAGTCACCAACTTTTACCAGCGGAACATTTGGTGCTCCACCCATAGTAACCGGAATGGTTACTGTCTTTGTAGAAGGAAATACATCAGTAATAGGACAGTTCTGACTTAATTCCTTTCTTTCTGCGGGATGAATTCCCCCTTTGAATGTGTGCGTTTTCATTCGTATATTATAGCATGAAATGTGATTATATGCTAGAATGACGACATGAAGTTTGAAAAGAAAAAGGTTATATTTATTTCGGCTGCGGCTGCTCTTTTTGTTTTGTTTTTAACTTTTTTTATAGTTCGTTTGTGCATTCCCCGAGTGCGTTATGAAGTTCGTCTAGCAGATGCTCTGTATGAACAGTATGTTACTGAAGAAAATACAAAAGAACTTCCCTTTGTTCTTCTTCCTGAAAGTGAAGCGTCTGTTGCCACAGGTTCATTTTTTGCAACAGCTGGGGTAACCGTTGCTTCAATCAGAATAGAAAATAATCTTACGCTGCTTCCTCAACAGACAGATGAAAACGAGATTTGCTATCCGCTTTCAGAACGAGCTATTCTTCCTTGTGTTCCTGCCGATTTTTCTTCCAAAGCTATGTCGGTGTTAGACCCCAAACTGCAGCTTTCTTTTTGTGATGATTCTGACATTCCTGAGGGCTGGCGTGCTTTGCCTGTTGATGGTCATTATGCCGGAGAAGAAGACTATGTGCTTTCTGTAACTAAAAGTGCTGTGGTAAAAGTTTTTGTTCATCAGGAAAAAATAGAAAAAGCACTTTTGTCTTGGTGTGAAAAAACATTTGTCTTTGAAGAAAACGCACTCTCTTATAGTTCAGCAAAAGGTCCAATGTTTATTGCAAGTGTTGGTGATATAATGGTTGCTCGCGGTGCTCAAGAAATTCTAATGAACTATAATGATGGACTTGAACGCGTCTTTGGAACAACACTTCCTCTTTTGCAAAAGAGTGATTTTACTATTGGAAATCTTGAAGGCGTTGTAACTGATTCTTGGAACAATGCGACAAAAACCTATACATTTAAGTTTAAAAAAGCAGTGCTTCCTTATTTGATGAAAGCAGGTTTTGACTATCTTATGCAAACAAACAATCACTGTTACGATTATGGTGAAAGTGGTTTTAAAGACACGCTCAAAGCTTTTGCAGAATACAACATTCCTTCTAGCGGAATAGGCTACAATGCAGAAGAAGCGCTCAAATTTTATCACACGACAGTAAAGGGAGTTCCTCTTGCGGTTATAAGTTGTGGTGCTTTTCCTGTTGAACAGTCAGGTTTCGACGGAAAAAAAACAGCCACTGCAACTGAAACTCGTGCAGGCATTTTGTGGAAGAGCGATGAACTGTTAGCTCAAGTTCGTAAAGAAAAAGAAGCAGGCAATGTTGTCATAGTAAATGTTCATGGTGGAGAAGAATATCGTTTTGTTCCGTCAAAGTCTCAGCGAGAGTTTTATGAAGCTTTGTGCGACAATGGAGCGTCTGTTGTTTTTGGAAGTCATCCCCATGTGCTTCAACCAACGGAATGGTACAAAGAAAGTCTTATTGTGTATTCAATGGGAAACTTTGTCTTTAACGGAATGGACGGTATGTACGGAGCTACTGACAGTGAAGTAGTTCGTGTGGGTTTTTTAGGAAATAAAATTGCATATGTTGAACAGTATCCTGCTGTCTTAACTGGTGCAAGCGTCACTTTAAAATAGGGCGGTACTTGTAAAAAATTTTGTTTTCGTGTAAGGTGAGCGCATGAGTTACAATAAATGTTTTACAATGTTAAAGCCTGGAATTCTTAACCGCAGGCTTGTTGGCGAAGTTATTAGTCGCCTTGAACACAAAGGTCTTAAACTGGTAGGCCTTAAATTGATGCAGATTACTCCCGAACAGGCTGCAAAGCATTATGCTGAACATCAGGAAAAACCCTTCTTTAACGAACTGACCGATTACATTACCAGTGGTCCTGTTGTTGCAATGGTATGGCAAGGTGACGACTGTGTTACTTTGGTTCGCAAACTGACTGGTTCAACTAAACCAACTGAAGCTCTGCCCGGAACTATTCGTGGCGACTTCTGTATGCACACTCAGTGCAATGTTATTCATGCAAGTGACAGCGAAGAAAGTGCAGAAAGAGAAGTAAACCTTTTCTTCAAACCAGAAGAAATTGTTGACTGGCAAGACGAAGCTTCTCTTTGGTACTAAAGTTCGTTCTGTAAAAAAAAAGCGGGTGTCTTATGAAAAAGGTTCACAAGGCATCCGCTTTTTGCGTTTAAAGGGTAAGTGTTTTAGAAACCAAATCCACCAGGGAAACCGCCAGCCATTGTTCCCATTTGTTGCATCAGTTTTGCTTGAGCGCCACGATTGCGTGACAGTTTTTTCATGGTAAGCTTTGTTTTTTCAAACTGTTTAATAAGCTTGTTTACATCTTGAACGGTTGTGC
>DMQP01000062.1 GCA_003455655.1 Treponema sp.
CTTCTTTCTGACACCTTTCACCGTTAATTGTTCCCTCGCCATCAAGAATAAAAACGAGTGTTGTTTTTTCAACAGTAATAGAATCGTGCTCACTGGCATTCACTTCTCTAAGCGAAAAATAAGGACAGGTAAAAGCTCCGGTAAAGGCAGATACTTCTCGTACACGATCGTGCTTTATGCAAGCAATACCTTTTTCAACATGCAGTTCTCGATCCCGCCCCCAGTCGTAGAGACGGTAAGTTACATCACTTGACTCTTGCACTTCCAAAAGTCTCAAGCCTGCACCAATGGCATGAACGGTTCCCGCAGGAATGTAAATAAAGTCACCTGTCTGAACAGGAACAAATCTAAGACAATCTTCCAAAGAATTTGCTTCAAGGGCAGTACGCAATTCGCGGTCAGTATACACGCCGTTTAATCCGTACACAATTTGAGCATTAGCTTCTGCATGCAAGACATACCAACATTCTGTTTTGCCGCGACAATGCTCATACAACAAAGCTCGTTCGTCATCAGGATGCACTTGTACACTCAAGCGTTCATCTGCTTGAATTATTTTAACCAAGAGTGGGAAATCAGAAGCAAATTCTTTTAGTTCCTCCTGACACCCATGAGGATGAGTTGAAGCAAGCCACAGTTCGTAGCCCCAAACTTTGTCAAAACGTAATGAGGGTAAGCGCTTCATCTTCTTCCTACTTTTGCCACAAAACAGAAGGATAGTAACCGCTGTCTATTTTTGCAGCAATTTCGTTACGCACCACTTCTCTGTCTTCGGGATAAGTCATGCCGAACCATTTTTCCGAAGAAGTAAAGAATCTAATTGTTCCCTTTCCGCTTGAAACAATTTGACTTGCGGCTTCTGGTAAAAGTGCTTCTGCTTTGGGACTTTCAATTGATTCTTTCTTGAAGGCATTCCAATAGGCATGGAAGGTGTCGAATGCATTAACATTAAAGCCAAAAAGATTCATGCTAACCCACTCGTTACCTGTTAATTCAACTTCACGGTCATCTATTTCGCTTACGATGGTTTCACCCTTGTAACTGATTTTTGTATTTTCAGTAATTTTTTGGAGGAATCCATTTTGAACAGAACACACACCTCTACTTACAGAACCGTTACGGCTCATGGTGTTTCCCAAAACATAACCAACCATTGCATGTTCAGTGCAGTCAGGCTTTATTGAAGCAAGATATTGTCCCAATGTTTTAAAAGCATCTCGTCCGTAATAGTCATCACTGTTTATAACAGCGAATGGAGCATTGATTTTTTCTTCAGCACATAAAACCGCATGAATGGTTCCCCAAGGCTTAGTGCGAGAAGCAGAAAGTTTTGACTCTGCATCTGACAAAAGAGAATCGTGTGACTGGAAGACATATTCTGCATCGAAGTTGCGTGCTACACGATCAAAAAGACGTTCTCTAAAGTCATGCTCTATATCTTTTCTAATAACATAAACAACTTTTCCAAAACCACATTCACGGGCATCGTATGTTGCAAAATCAAGCAGACATTCATCATTACGACCTACTGCTGAAATTTGTTTAACTCCACCATAACGGCTTCCCATACCAGCAGCAAGAACAACAAGAATCGGTTTCATAATACCCCCCTAATTAAAACCTTTCTTAGATTATATCGAAGTAATTGTATCGAGTGCAAGGTGAATCATGTCGGTAAATGAGTTTTGACGCTCTTCGGCACTGGTAGCTCCACCTAAAAGAATGTGATCGCTTACGGTAAGAATTGCAAGCGCTTTTCTATTGAATTGAGCAGCAAGGGTGTACAGTTCGGCCGCTTCCATTTCAATTCCTAAAACACCGTATTGGGCCCACAGTTTCCAGTTGTCTCGGTCATCGTAAAAATTATCGCTTGAAGCACAGAGTCCAACTTTTGCATTAAGACTTCGCTCTTTTGCAAGTTGATAGGCTTTGTCTAAAAGTGCAAAATCTGCCACAGGAGCATAGTGCATGCCACTTGCAAAGCGCTGAGTATTTAACGCACTGTCTGAACAGGCAGCCTGAGCCAAAAGTACATCACGCAAAGCTATATCGCGACGAGTTGCACCACAGGTTCCCACACGAATTGCTTTTTGCACATTATAAAAACGGAAAAGTTCATTCACATAAATTGAAAGAGAGGGTTGTCCCATACCGGTTCCCTGAACAGAAACACGCTTACCCTTGTAGGTTCCCGTAAAACCATACATGCCGCGTACTTCATTATAACAGACAGCATTTTCTAAAAAATTTTCTGCAATGAATTTAGCCCGCAGTGGGTCTCCAGGAAGTAAAACTGATTCTGCAATGTCGCCATCTTTGGCATTGATATGTGTACTCATGCAAACAGTATAGCACAAAAGTAAGGAAAAAAAAAGATTTATTTACAAGAAAAATATGCCAAACACCGCCCCTGCTGAAATAATGACAATGGGATGTAATTTTGTTTTGAACAGAACAAGCAGACAGAGTGCATAAAAAATCCATGACTTCCAAACAAACAAATCTAAAAGATTTCCACTTGCAGAAAATGCAGAAATGTTAAGAAGCGACATTAAAAAGACAGGAAGTAAGGCAACTAAAACCATACCGCTTGT
>DMQP01000038.1 GCA_003455655.1 Treponema sp.
AACTGTTACTTATAAGCATTCAGCTGGATGACACTTGGGCTGCCTTTATTAAAGCGCGTTTAGGCGATGAAGATGTTACTCAAGCAATGGAAGAATTTCTTTTTGGTCTTTCTCATGAACAGATTGTAAAACTGCGTTCAATCTTAACAGGTCAAGGCATTAAATCAATAGGTCGTGACGAAGTAAGTAAGTATTTAGGCGAACGCGTCAAAACCGATATCAGCCTTGATTACCGAGACTTCTACCTTTTGTACACCGTTCGAAGAGACAACGCTCGCGCAAGACAAAGATTGCACCTTCCTGGACCCAAGCGCACAATTGAAGATCACTTCTTTCTTTTTGTTACTGAACTTGAACAGGAAAAACAGAAAAACGACCATTTTGCAAAATAAATTTCCATTCACTCTCCAAATTCTCTACCCTTGAATTCCCTCGTAGAATTCGCTACAATAGGGCATCGATTTTTACAAGGGGAATCAAATGCCGTATTCTGAACCGACTGACCTGGCAGTGGTCGCTTGTCCCGGTGGAGAGTCTTTTGCTAACGAAGTAATCACTCATTTACGCCACATGTACAAACATCGCTTTACACTCAAAAACGATGTTATTTCAAAACGCTACGGAATGGACAAGGATAAACTTGTTCAGCAAATCAATCTGGACAACGATTTACGCACCAGTGACCTTTGCGTTAAAGGAGCTATTGACAAATATCGTCCTCCTGTTTTTAAGGTTGATGCACGGTTCACTTACTTTGCAAACGGCGAATTCAAAGCTGAAATAAACGAATGTATCCGTGACAAAGATGTCTTCATTTTCCAAGATGTTGAAAACCACGAAATGCTGACTCTTAACGACGGCAAAAACCAAATGCGTCTTTCTGTTAACGATCATGTCATGAGTCTTTTGTGTACCATCGATACTGTTCGTCAGGCAGGAGCTCGCCAAATAACATTGGTTCTTCCCGTTTATCCTTACAGCCGCCAGCACAAAAAGAAGGGTCGCGAAGGACTTACCGCTGCTCTCTTAGGACACATCTACGAAAGCATGGAAGTTAATCGCATCATTACACTCGACATTCACTCACGCGAAATTATCAACGCTTTTGCTCACACACATCTTGAAAACTTACACGCAAGTTATCAGATTATCCGCGAACTGTCACGCATCGTAGACTTTGCAGAAGAAGATTTAGTTGTTGTTAGTCCAGACACTGGCGCTATTGACCGTAACAAATTCTATGCAACAGGTCTTAAAAAACCGCTTGCCATGATTTACAAAGAGCGCGACTATTCTGTTGTTACACAAGATGCAAAAAGCACAAACATTAAGAGCATTAAACTCTTGGGTGATGTTCGTGGTAAAGTTGCTTTCCTTGCAGACGACATGCTGGGAACAGGTGGCACTCTGCTTAAAGCAATGGAATACTTGCATGAACAGGGAGCAACAAAAGTCATTGCAGCAATCAGTTTGCCATTCTTTACTGGTAACGCAGTTGAACTCTTTGACGAAGCATACAAAAAAGGTTTGTTCTACCGCATCATCGGAACAAATGCTGTATATCACGAAGACTTGCTTAAACGCGAATGGTACATAAGCACCAACGTAAGCGGTCTTTTTGCAAATGTAATTACTCGCTTGCATCACGGACAGTCACTGAGCGATCTTTTAGATAACCGTTCAATCATCGACAAAATGATAAAAGCAAGCAAAAACGAAAAAGGCAATGACAGTACTGAGCGCTGACATAGGTACTTCATCTCTTAAAGCCGCCCTCATCAACGAAGACGGCTTGCCTCTTGCCCAAAGCAGAATTCCTTTTTATCTGTACGGAACAAGCCACGCCTCAACGGAGTGGCTTTCTGCATTTTTTCAGGCAGTAGAAAAGATGCGCAGTTCTTGTTGTGCACGAAGCATTCCCTTTACTCCAGATGCAGTTTGTATAAGTGGCAACGGACCTACCGTAGTAAGCGATGACGGAACAACACTTTTGTGGAAAGAAGCTATCAGCGTAGAAAGTTCAGTTCAAACTCCCTCGTTATTTTTACCTCGCATTGCTTTTTTTAAGGAACAACACTTTCTGTCTTACCGCATAAGTAAACATTTATTTAGCGGACCAGAGTTTTTGTTATGGCAGTTAACAGGACGAGCAGTTACCATTCTTCCAGAAGAACGATTCACACCCGCATATTGGACAGAAGCAGATGCCTTTTGTTCAGAACAAAAAATTGACACCAGTAAGTTTCCTCCTTTTGTTACTCCAGGAACTTTTTTAGGAGGACTTCATTGTTCAATTAAATCATGTCCCCAAGACCTTGTAGACCTTCCTGTTTTTGCAGGCTCACCAGACTTTGTAGCGGCTCTTGTAGGAACAAATACCTTACAAGAAGGATGTCTTTGCGACAGAGCTGGTTCAAGCGAAGGCATAAATCTTTGTACAAACAAAGCACTCTCTCATCCGCTCATACGAACATTACCGTCAGTCATTCCTGGTTTATGGAATGCAAGCGTTTTACTTCCAGACACAGGCTCTCGCTTTTCTGCATACCACCAGTTAGTAGAAAGAACACAAGGACACACAGTAAGTCATGCAGACATTGTGCATACTCTATTAAGCGATGACACAAAAGACACTTGCATAACAGACAAAGCGGTTCTTTCTCAGGGCAAAGCTTTAATTCAAGACATAAGTAATCAAATTGTTCAGGCCGTGACAACACTTACCGAAGAAGCTCAAAAAGCAGGCAGCGCTCTTCCCCATGCACTTGCAGTTACGGGAGGACAAGCGTCAAATGCTGAGTGGAATGCATACAAAAGTAAGTTGACTGGACTTGAACTTCATGTTCCCCTTTGCACTGATGCAGAATTGATTGGAGATGCAATTTTTGCTTTCTGCGGAATTAAAACATTTAAAAACATAAGAGAAGCAGCACAAAAACTATGTAAAAGGAAAGACGCATGACCTTTTACCAGTTACCAGAAAAAATAGAAGCTGTTCTTTTTGACATAGACGGCACACTCTACACAAGCAAAGAATATGTTGCAGAACAAGTTGATGTGCAAGTACGACACTACGCTCACATTCACAACATGACAGAAGAAGAAGCTCGCAACATGATTCAGGCCTATAGAAAAAAATGGGCGTTCGAACACGACGGAAAAAAAATAAGTTTAGGAAACGCTTTTACTGCTTTTGGTGTCGACATTCAAACAAGCATAAAGTGGCGCAATTCTTTGCTTGAACCAGAAAAATATCTTTTTCCTAACACCGATTTAATTCATGCACTTTCTGAATTACAAAAAAAGATGAAGTTAATATGCGTAACAAATAATCCAGTTCAAGCGGCAAGACGAACCCTTAAAGCAGTAGGACTTGATTCAATTCTTCCAGACATTGTGGGCCTTGATACCTGTTACAAATCAAAACCAAGCAAAGAAATTATAGACACTGCCCTTTCTCTTGCAAACACTTCTTACAAAAAAAGCATTGCAGTCGGAGATCGTTACGACATAGATCTTGCTCTTCCGCTTTCTTTAGGCATGGGAGCTGTTCTTGTTTCAGGAGCAGAAGAAGTAACTAAACTTGCACAAAAACTCATAGAAGAATTTTAGTTTTACTTTGACAAATCAAACATTTGGCTTTACACTTACGGTATGGCAAAAAAACTTTCTTATAAGATTGATTACAATGCACCCTTTTCTCTTTCACTTGTGTTAGCAATGCTCTTTATTTTTCTTTTAGACAGTATTGCATTCAAAGGGAATCTTATTGCACTAGCATTTACGAGCCACGGTAACGGAGCAAGTGACAGTCCTTTTAACTTTGCATCTATTGCAGAATACATCCGTCTTTTTACACATCTATTGGGAAGTTTTTCTTGGGAGTCGCTTCTTATTAGTTCAATATTCATTTTGCTTTTAGGTTCCCAAATGGAAGAACGATACGGTTCAGCAATGCTTGCTCTCATGGCAGTTATATGCACATTTATTTCAGGTGTACTCAACGCATGTCTTATTCCACAAAATCTTACAGGACAGTCAGCATTTGTGTTCACACTCATTCTTCTTGCAATACTTCATGGGCTGGAACAAAAACAAATTCAAATTGCATGGATTCTTCTTTTTCTTATGTACCTCGCTCAACAGATGTACAGCGCTTCAATACATTTTACCACAGCAACACGCACTTCAAGCATAGCATTTATTTCCTTTATGCAGAGAAATGTAGGAACATTCACTTGTCTTGCAGCAGGCATAAGTGGCAGTCTTTTTGGCTTACTGGTTGCTCCCAAAACAAGCGGTAAACGAAAAACACAAGAAAAAGAAAGTGTTCAAACGAAGCCCTATCAGTCAAGCGGAACAAGGCCTAAACCTATGGCTACTCCCTACGACAAACCTAATCCTTACGACGGAACAACAGCAAGCTATGCAAGCCAAGAAGAATTAGAAGAACTTGACTCACAAAGTCC
>DMQP01000180.1 GCA_003455655.1 Treponema sp.
CAAACAGAACGGGAAGTTTACTTACCACAAGGCACATGGGAAAACATAAACGACAACAAAAGTTACAAAGGCGGTCAAAGAGTAAGTGTTGCTGCTCCTATAGATTGTATTCCTGTCTTTAGGCGTAAGGCATAATTTACTACCGTTCGTTAGTCTTTCTACTACCAAATAAGCCCGGTTCTAGCAAAAGAGCCGGGTTTTTTGTTTAGAAGGATTTAAGCATTTTTTTTATTTCATTTTGCATGCGCCTCTTATCTAGCGTCCATTCCGGGGCAAGAAGTAGATTCTTTGGTGGGTCGCCGGTAAGACGGTGAAGTACACAGTTTTGCGGAAGAAGAGACAAAGCCTTTTGTAAAAGACAAATATATTCATCTTGTTTAAGAAGATGCAGGTTACCTTGAACATATAGTTTTTCGAGTTCTGTTCCCTGGAGAACAAAAAGAGAAGTAATTTTTATTCCCCAAGGTTCACGGTAGGCATTTGTTTTTTTAACAAATTGAATTGTATTCATCATGTCGAATTCTGTTTCATCAGGTAAACCGAATATTACATGAGTGACAATATGGATTTTTCTACTTGCAGAATGCAAGCGGGTCACGGCATCAGTGTAGTCGCAGTTGGTGTAGCAACGGTTTATTTTTACGCCAGTAGTTTCATTGGATGTTTGCAGTCCAAGTTCAATCTGAACAAAAGTGTTTTTTGAAAGTTCCGCAAGAGATAGAATCATGCTGTCACTAAGGCAGTCGGGTCTAGTTGCAATACAAATTCCTTTAACATCAGGCAAAGAAAGTGCTTCTTTATATTTTTGCAAGAGAAGTTTTTCATCACCGTAGGTTGAACTAAAGTTTTGAAAGTAAGCAAGATAGACGCCTTTTCGAGTGCCACTTCTTCCCAGAATTTTTTTTTGTACAAGAGACTTTGCTTTTTCTACTTGTTCCGCAATGCTCACACCTTTTGCAGCAAAATCTCCGCTTCCACTTGCTGAACAAAAAATACAACCGCCACTTCCTTTTGTTCCGTCACGATTAGGACAAGTGCATCCTGCATCTAGAGCAATTTTATATGCCTTGCAAGCAAAAATCGATTGATAAAAATGTGAAAGCGTTTGCATAAACAAAGTATAGCATAGTATTTACTTTAGTTGAAACTGCATAAAAAAACGGCCCTCGAAAGAGAGCCGTCTTACGCTTAAAGCAAAAAGCTTATTCGTTAACAGCGGGTAAAGCTTCTGAACCAGTCTGTGAAGGCAGTTGAAGTACATATTCTGCATCGCGCTTTTCGCAGTACTTGCAGAGTGATTCACGACCAGCGGCTTCTGCATCCTGAATTGTTCCTGAGTGGAGGTTTTCGGGAGCAGTGCGGCTAAGAGCCTGACAGTCTTCGTGAGTGTGAAGCTTTGAACCGTACTCTGTCCAGTAAACTGTGTTGGTGGTATACTCTGCAACTTCTTCCGCAGAAATGGGGTTAAAGTCGTAGCTTGCAACACCAGCAATCAAAAGAGCAATAACTGCAGCAATAGTGCCTACAGTCTTAGATTTCTGATCAGCTTCTTTGTTGGTAAGCAGAAGAATAATGAAAGGAAGGAATGCAATTGCACATACAATAACGCCCATGTTGTTCCACAGCCAGAAGAGGAAGGGATTTTTTTCAGAGGCGGGTTTGATGTGATTAGCTTTTTTCCACAACTGAGAACCAATGATAACCAGAATCAGATCAATTACGAGGAAGCCGATTCCCTGATACAGTGGAGGAATGCTTGTAAGGAAAGGAATGATTGTTGCTTCAGTAATTACGCGAAGTGCGAAAAATTCACATACAACTGCACCAATCCAGAGAATCACTGCACCAATGCGAAGACCTACGGTTGACTGTCCGTTAGCCTGAGCCTGTGCAGCCTTTGCAACAGCTTCTTTTTTCTTGTTGTTGTCTGCCATAAAATAAAACTCCTTTTTATAAAATCGGGCATCCCTTGACACCCGTTTTAATCGTGTAAGTAAAAAGCCCCTTTACTTAAGCAGTCCCATAAGTCCGCTTACTAAACCAGCAGCCGAACCTGTTTTTCCGCTTCCAGGTTTGCTTCCACTTGATGAACTGCTTGCTCCCAACAGACCTCCTAAGAGACTTGTAAGGTTTGAGTTACCCATAAGACCGCCCAGCAAAGAACCAATTGCACTTGCAGAAGAACCAGATGTCTGCTGACCCAACAAACTCATGAACAGAGGTGCAACTGCAGAAAGAACAGATTTTGTTGTTGATTCAGTTGTTTTTGATTCTTTAGCGATTGCTTTTGTTGCAGAAGCAGTAAGCAGGTGACCCAGAATCTTAGAACCATCATCCAAGTCAACATTTTTAAGGAATGAAGTAATGTTGGACGTGTTTTCAGCAGCGTGATCAGCAAGAGCTTGAGTGAATCCAGCAGCATTTTTACCGGATGTTTGTTTTTGTGCTCCCTGTAACAGTGCAGGAACAGCAGCAGCAAGAATGTTTGATACATCAGCAGTGCTTGTGTCAGTTGCCTTACTGATTCCGGTAACGCTCTTAGAGCTTAAAAGAGTGGTTAAAAGAGATGACGCGTCCATAAATTTCCCCTTAAAAAATAGATTTATAAAATTATAACCGTTACTTTAGTCTAGGTCAAGGATTCAAAATTATATCATTTAAGGGAATTGAACTCCAATTGAATACGGAAATTGCTTCCGAAAGAGAAAGAGAATCGCGTTTGGGAATACATCCGCACAAAAACATAATTGTTCCTATTACTTCTTCTGGGGAATACTGAGTTCTTAATACTTCCATACTGATATCGTGATCGCGTTTAGAAAGTCGTCTTCCTTCTTGTGTAATAAGAAGCGGAACATGACAGAAATGAGGAGCATTGAAACCTAAACTTTTGTACAAAAATAATTGTTGAGCAGTTGAACTAAGTAAATCTCTTCCACGAACCACTTCTGTTACGCCCATAAGTGCGTCATCAACAACAACTGCAAGTTGGTAAGAAAAATTTTTATCTGCACGCCGAACAATAAAGTCTCCACATTCTTTCTGCAAGTTAACGCTTTGTTTTCCGTAGTGACCGTCAACAAATGAAAGCTGACTGTTTGGCAAAGCAATGCGTTGTGCGGGCTGCCGAGTTTGCGACAGTTGTAACTTTTCTTGTGCTGTAAGAGAGCGGCACTTACCAGAATAGATTTGAAAGTCGCCTGGAGTTTGTGGCGCAGAAGAAGCAAGTAAATCTGCACGGCTACAGAAACAGTCATATACTAAATTTTTTTCACATAACTGTTCAAAAGCATTTAGGTACAGATTGTCTCTCTTTGACTGGAAGTATTGCACATCGTCTACAGAACGGGGGCCTTCATCCCAGTCTAATCCCAGCCACTGTAAGTCGTCCATAAGAACTTGTGTATATTCTGCTTTACAACGCTGACGATCTAAGTCTTCTATGCGTAAGAGCCAAGTTCCATTTTGTTTTCGAACAGAAAGCCATGAAATGAGTGCTGTGTAAATGTTCCCCAAGTGCATACGACCGCTTGGTGAGGGGGCAAATCTTCCTTTTACCATTAATCTTTTACCTCAAACGACCGTTCGTTAGCGTCAAAGGGCAGTTCTTCTTGTTCTATTTGTTCAATTTGGATGAATCTGTCATTTAATTCGAGGCGCTGTAACAATAGCAAGAGATTTTCTTCTTCTCCCTGTGCTTGCATCAAAACAGAACCGTCCCAGTCGTTGTAGACCCAGCCTGTAAGCGAAAGTGCAGCAGCTAAGTGACAAGCGGTGTATCTAAAGCCTACTCCCTGAACAGTGCCCGTAAAGCGATATTGCATTCGTTTTTTCATTTTACACAGACCTGCGACCGGCAAGTACTTCTTTGTAGTCAGCATAATTTTCGGCAAGTAAAGAAGGTGTATCGAGAGAGTAAGGACAGCGAGAAGAACATTTGTTGCAGTGAATACAGGTTTCAATAAGTTGCATTTTTTTCTGCCAACTTTCACTGAGCCAAGAAGCAGCAGGTGCTCGGCGTAACATAAGAGACATTCGGGCACAATTGTTTATTTCTATATTTTGAGGGCAAGGCATACAATAACCGCAACCACGACAAAAACTTCCGCTCAATTCTTTTTGATCTTTGTTAATAAGTTGTGCAAGTTTTCCGCTTAAAGCAGGAGGATTTGTTTGGAAAGCAATAAATTCATCAAGTTCAGATTCACGCTGAATTCCCCAAATGGGTAAGACATTATCGTATTGGTCAAGAAAAGCATAGGCAGCTGCAGCATTCGTAATTAATCCACCAGAAAGAGCTTTCATTGCAATAAAACCGACATTATGTTTTTTACACAAGTTAACCAGTTCAATTTCTTTTTGACTTGCCAAATAGC
>DMQP01000114.1 GCA_003455655.1 Treponema sp.
AGGAAGCCGCCAACGCTTTCTACTGGCATGAACTTTGCAATAGAAGCGGTAGAAGCCTGGTCGCGGTGAGCAGTTCCGAAAGCATCGTTTACAAAGATGTCTCCATAAGTTGCCAATTCTTTTGCCATTACATCGCGCTCTGCTGCGTCTTTAGAAGTTTCTTCTTTGTGGAAGCGAACATTTTCAAGCATTGCAACTGCACCTTGAGGAAGTGCATCAATAGCTGCTTTCTGTCCAAGAGCATCGGGAAGGAAAGTAACAGGCTTTCCCAGTTTAGAAGCAAAGTATTCTACAACTGGCTTCATGCGGTTTTTACCGTTGATGAACTTTTCTGCATCTGCATCAGTCCAAGTCTTTCCAGCTTTTTCTGCTTTTTCCTGAGCTTTTTTTACATCCTTTTTAGGATCACCTAAGTGGCTCATAAGAACAAGTGAGCGTGGGTTCTGTTCAAGAATGTATTTAATAGTTGGCAGTGCTGCCATAATGCGTGTGTCATCCTGAACGACACCGTCTTTCATAGGTACGTTAAAATCAACACGCATAATAATGCGTTTTCCCTTAAGATCTACGTCTTTAACTGTCTTAATCATCGTATTCCTCCATAAGTAAAGCGGGTTAGACCCACGGCAAGGAGTATAGCATATTGAAAGAAACGTGTTCAAGTGCTATAGTAGAGACAAGAGGTATCATTATGGCAAAAGATTTGGACTGGTCTAACCTTTCGTTTGGTTACATGGAGACGGCAAAGAGTTTCGTTGCCAACTACAAAAACGGCGCATGGGATGAAGGTACACTTACAAGCGATCATACCATCACCATTTCTGAATGCGCAGGTGTACTGCAGTATGCACAAACCTGTTTTGAAGGCCTTAAAGCCTACACTACTGTCGATGGAAAAATAGTAACTTTCCGCCCCGATCTTAACGCAGACCGCATGAAGGACAGCTGTGAACGACTTGAAATGCCAGTATTCCCCAAAGAGCGCTGGATTAAGGCTGTCATTGATACCGTAAAAGCAAACCTTGATTATGTTCCTCCCTACGGAACAGGTGCAACACTTTACATTAGACCCTACATGTTTGGTTCAAGTTCTGTTATTGGAGTAAAACCAGCAGAAGAGTATCAGTTCCGCATTTTGGTAACACCCGTAGGACCCTATTTTAAAGGTGGAGTAAAACCCATTACCGTTCGTCTTTCTGACTTAGACCGCGCTGCTCCCCATGGAACAGGAGACATCAAAGCTGGCCTTAACTATGCAATGAGTCTTCATAACATTATGGACGCTCACCGCAAGGGTTATGCAGAAAACATGTATTTGGATCCTGCAACACACACTTACATCGAAGAAACGGGCGGAGCAAACATTCTCTTTGTTACAAAAGACGGAAAGTTGGTAACACCAAAATCAAACAGCATTCTTCCTTCAATCACCCGCCGCTCACTCATTCAGGTTGCAAAAGACTATCTGCACATTGAAGTAGAAGAACGCAAAGTTCACAAAGATGAACTGAAAGATTTTGCTGAAGTAGGCTTGTGCGGAACAGCAGCTGTTATTAGCCCCATCGGCAAAATTAATGATCACGGAAAAGACATTTTAGTTCCCTCAGGAATGGATGCAATGGGTCCTGTTTTAGGCAAACTGCGTGACACTCTGACAGGAATTCAAATGGGTACCGAAAAAGCACCTGAAGGTTGGGTTGTACAAATAGCCTAACTTAAAAACAACAAGGGGCTGTCTTTTTTAGGCAGCCTCATTTTTTTTACCTTCCCTTTCGCTTATGCAGTATCTTTGCAAGGAATTGCTCAAATGAAAAAAGTATTTGCTATTCTTCTTGGTCTTCTTTTAGCCGGAACATCGTTTGCAAAAGAAAGTTATCAATCGTATCTTACAAAAGCAAAAGCATACGAAGCAGAAAATAAAATTGTTTATGCACTTGCAGCTTATTACGATGCAATGACCGCAAATCCTACCGTCTCAGCAAAAGAAGCCTACGATTCATTTGTGAGCCTAGGAGAAAAACTAAGCAAAAAAGACGCCTCTGAATGGCAAGCTGTATATAGCGAATTTACCGACTATTTTTCAAAAGAATCAGTTGCGGCAATTTATCTTTCAAGACCGGAAAGCGTCAAAGATGACGATGAGCATTTTGACATAGTAGTAAAGATTGAGCCCACTTATAAATTCCAAAGATTGTTCAATTACATTTCAAAAATTCCCAAAGACCCGCCTATTCTCTTTGAGCGCTACATTCAAAAATATGAACTTTCTCTTGATGTGGTAAATGCATACGGGACAGTTTTGTGCACCCTTCCCACAGTGTATTTTTTTTCAGACCAAGAACAAAGAATTCGTTTTTCAATAAAAAACAAAGAAGCACAAGATGCAATTAAAAAATATCTTGCTTATGCAAAAGTTAAAAGGCTTGTCATAAACTCTCAAGGAACAGACATTACCATTCCCTCGAAAGCAGAAATTGTTATTGGCGGAAAAACTTCAAGCTACGAAGATTCAGTGAGTGCTGTAGAAGGATGTCTTTTTATTCAACAAAACCAATCGCTCTTTGTTCCTGTCTTTGATGAAAACACAAACACAGGGCTTATGATGACCAGCACCGAAGTTACAGAAAAAATGTATCAGACAGTAATGGGAAAGAGTGCTTCTGGAAAAAGTGCAGACAACAAACCTGTTACGGAAGTTTCATTTATTGACGCTTTGCGTTTTTGCAACACACTCAGTCTTCGTGACGGGCGAACACCAGTGTACAGTCTCTACGGTTCAAAGGACATTTCTACTTGGTGGGATGTTGAGTCTGATTACATTGATTTATCGAACATAAGCGTAGATAAAAACGCAGACGGTTACCGACTTCCAACGCAAGCAGAGTGGATTTATGCAGCCCGTGGTGGATTTTGGGGAGAGTGTTTTACCTATAGTGCTGGCGACACACTTTCGGAAGTAGGATGGTACAAAGACAACTCTTCTCAAAAGGGAACAAGAGGTGTTTTTGATGTTGCACAGAAAAAATGCAATGCACTTGGACTGTACGACATGAGCGGGAATGCCAGAGAATGGGTTGAAGAAAGACTTACTCTTGGAGGTTCTGTTTTACTTGATGAAAGTTACTGCAACGTTGTAAACGTTACCTCACAAAAGACCTACTCTAAAGACACAGATCTTGGTTTTAGAATTGTTCGTCCAGCAAAAGAAAGTGAACTAGAAGAACAAAAAAAACAGTACGAAGCATTTCTTGCAGAAAGAAAGATACGCATTCAACAAATTTTGTCAAACTTATTTGTAACTGTTTTTACCGATGAAGAAAATGCAATTATGTTTGCAAAGACAGAAACAACTCAAGAACTGTACGAACTGGTTGTACACGAAAATCCTTCTCCCTCCAAAGGAAAGAAAAGACCAATAGAAAAAATATCTTTTAATGATGCGATTATCTTTTGTAACAAGTTAAGCGAAATGACAAACCTTACGCCTGCATACAGTTTAAACGGAACTACCGATGTAAGCAAATGGCCAAGCAATATGAATAATGTCACTTTAGACGAAAGTGCAAACGGTTTTAGACTTCCCACTTTAGTTGAATGGAAATTGTGTGCAAACGAAGGTCTTCCTTACCAGTTGTATGAGTATTC
>DMQP01000197.1 GCA_003455655.1 Treponema sp.
CAAGATTTTGCTAAAAATCTTGCTTTTTTGCCTTTACCCCCTTATAATCTATTAGACAAGAATTCAAGGAGGTCTCTATGAAACATTTTTCAAACCTTTTTGCATCCTTAGCTGTTCTTTCGTTATTATTCATCTTTACAGGTTGCGAAAATCCTAATGCACCAAAGACAAAAAAGGCTGTTTTTGAAGCTCCCTTTACCCTAGAAACAGATTCGGGCACCAGGACTGGAACTGTAACTATATCTTTCGAAACAAATGGCACTTTTTCAGTAAAAACCCAATACGATGATCTTGCTCCGGAATTTATGGATTATGTTCATACGAAAGGCACTTACCAGGGAAATGCTTCAGAAGATGGTACCTTACGCATACACTTTACAAAAAAAGCGACGAATATAACCTATAACTTTGAACAACCTGGAGTGATAGGACAACCTATGCCTCCTCCTTCGTCAATAAACGTAGAATATGAAGACTATACTTACTCTGACAAAGAGCAAACAATTCATATTCAAAATGGAACATTTGTTCTTTCTATCGCCGAAGTCGAATATACTTTTTGAACGCAGTTAATGTCAGGTAATATTCCTCAGTTTTTACCTACAGACTTCGAAGCAGAGGATTTAAGAGCAAGAGCCCTTCCTTGTTAAGAGCAAAGATGCGCTCGCCTTCACTGCCTCTTACCTCTGCTTTTTTTTCAGCACATAGTTTTTTCCACCAAGAAGACGCTTGTAAACGTTCAAAAAGATTTCCCTTCCACGGTTCAAGCTCAAAAAAACGCTGGCGGTATATTTTTTCGCTTACCCCATGCACGGTTCGTAAACCCATCATCAAAAACTCAAATTCCAAAGTCTGAAGATCAAGTCTTTCATAAGCTCTTACTGTTTGGGGAATGTCTTTACTTGAATGATTTTTAGTAAGCCAAAAGTTTTTCCAAAGACTTCTGTCTTCTCCTGCAGTAAAACGAAGTGCCTCTTTTTTTTCCCAGTCGTATATTGTTCCACAAGAACCAGGTCCGACGCCCACATAATCTTTTTGAGCCCAGTACAAACCATTGTGAAAAGATTCAAAACCTTTAAGCGCAAAGTTTGACACTTCATACTGTTCAAAACCAGCAGACAGCAAAAGTTCTCTTCCTAAAAGCCACTGACGGTCTGCACTTTCTTGACTAAAGACAAGACTTCCCTTTTCTACAGCTTCATACAAAGGTGTTCCTTCTTCAAGAGTAAGTGTGTAAAGCGAAAGATGCTGGGGTTTATACGAAAGCATTTTTTCAAGCGAACTCTTAAAGTGCATGTCATCTTGTTTAGGTAAGCCTGCAATACAGTCAAGGTTTAACTGCTTTTTCCAAACCCTTTGAACCATATCAAGTGCTTTTTCATTTTGAGCAGCAGAACAATGTCTCGTTACAGCCTGCAAAGCACTGTCGTTCATAGACTGAATACCAAGAGAAAGTCGAGTCACTCCACAGTCGTCAAGTGTTTGCAAAAAAGCTTCCGTTAGTGTTTCGGGATTAGCTTCTACGGTAATTTCTGCACCAGAAGAAAGTCCCTGTTTTTGAATGAACAGCAAGAGCCGCTCTATTTGTTTGCAAGAAAGCAAAGAGGGAGTTCCGCCGCCTATGTACACAGAAGCCCAAGACGAAAGGCCAAAGCCTTCTTTACAATCGGTAAGTTCAACAAGGAGTGCAGAGACAAAATCGTCATCAAGAAGACAGGAAGAGTCACTTGGTTTGGAAAAAAAATCACAATATGCGCATTTTGCCACACAAAAGGGAATATGCACATACAGGCCTGGTGTTTTCATAAAGGAAGAGAACTCTAGAGCAAAGAAAATTTGTTAAAAGGAAAGGCTTCTAGTACAGCTCTTCCCCCCACTAAACTTTCGGGTACCGCTCCCCACACACGAGAATCAGAACCGCTTTCACGATTATCGGCAAGAACAAAATACTGGTCTGGTCCAAGAACAAACTCTTCAAACGAAGAACTCAGTGCAAGAAGAGTGCTGCCCGCTTTAGGCGCAGAAATAGTAAGTTGATAAGGAGACTTTGCCAGTTCAAATTCAGTAAGAAAATGTGTCTGTCCTGCAGGTTTTACATACAAAATAAAGTCTTTCATGTAAACGCTATCACCAGGAAGCGCTAAAACCCTTCGCAAACAACTGTTACCTGTTACTTTTGAAGAATGCGCAAATGGCCGATACTGCTGCAGAGTAAAAAATGCTACAAGCGAATCAAGCGCATTTTGCCACCAAGAAAGGCTTACTCCATCACGGCGGTTTACTAAAATAATGTCTCCGCGAGAAGGATTACGGTCTAAAGGCATAACAAATACAACAGAATTGCGGTCTACTTCAGAAGACATAGAATCTGACTTAACCACAACAGGGAACATAACAAGATTAAAAAAGAGAGTTAAGAAGGCAATAACCAATACAGATGTAACGGTAACGGTCATTATGCGCTTACTGCGTGCCCTGCGAAGTTCATAATCATAATCGTATATATTTTGTCTCATAGGCTGTACCCAAGTAGGTGTTTTTGTGTTTTTATAGTAGCATATAGTTTTAAGACTTGCAAGGCTTGGCTATTTGGTATAAAATACTATATGGAGCATTGGGGATAAACGATGGCAGATACGGGACGCAAAATAATTGCGCAAAACAAAAAAGCCCGGTTCAATTACTCTGTGGAAGACACCATCGAATGTGGCATTGCATTAGAAGGAACGGAAGTTAAATCCGTCAAAGAAGGCAGTGTTTCATTCGCGGACAGTTTTGCCCTCATAGAAAAAGGCGAAGTCTGGATGCAGAACTTTCACATTTCCCCCTATGCCTACTCCGCAGTATTTTCCCATGATCCAGATCGCAAGAAAAAACTCTTGCTCCACAAAGACGAAATAAAGCGTCTTACTCGTAAGGTAGACGAAAAAGGATACACTCTCGTTCCACTTGATTTTTATCTTAAAAACGGACGAGTAAAAGTAACGCTGGGAGTTTGTAAGGGTAAAAAACTCTATGACAAACGCGCCGACATAAAGGAGCGGGATGTTAACCGTGAACTTTCACGAGAGTTCCGCAGAGATTTGCAGGGGTAAAGACATGAAGAAGATTCTTTCAGTAATGCTCTTTCTCTCTTTGGCAAAACTTTATGCCGCAACACCGGTAGATTTTTTTGCAACGGTCTCTACCAGTCAAGACACTAACATGATTAGCATGACAACAGACCTCTTCTACTCTCAGCTACAGTCTATTGACGGATACAGTGTAAACGACAAAAGAACAATTTCTTACTCTTCTTCAGCAGCTCGAGCGGGAACCATTGCCTTCTATGCAGAAATTCAAGAAAGCGATGGCGGTTGGGTTTGTACACTCAATGCAATTAAAGTAAGTACTCAGACAATTGTAAGCGAAACAAAAAAATATGCTTCGTATTACAAAATTCTCATGGATGCAAAAACCTCTCTCGAAAACTTGCTTGCAAATCTTGCTTCGGGGGGAACAGCCCTTACTGATAGTGCCACACTTTCCGTAACTGACAGCCCCGCACTTTCTTCGGCAGATGCAGAGTCTCTTGCTGGAACTTGGGGCGGAGAAGCTCAAGTAGATAAAATAGTTATTTTGCGTGGTGGCAAAGGTTTTGTTATTTTCAAAAACGGCGCTAGCATGAACATTTCCATAACAGTAAGTGGTTCATCAATTATAATAAGTCAGTTAGGTCGTTTTAACGCGTCTTACTTCCCCGACTTACCTCGTGAAGTTGCACTCCAAAATGCCTCTAGTGCCGAACCAGTAACATGGACACTTACTCTTACCGATGGAAATACGCTTTCGGGAACAAAAAAGACACTGGTGCAAGATTCTTCATCTGCAACCGGTGCCTCATTTAAATCACTTCCTGTTGAATGGACTCGTCGTTAGTGTTTTTTGAATAAGCGAGAAAAGAACGATTTGCGTGGTTTTTCCAAAATTACAGAACCTTGCCTGATAATTGTATATTTTCCATTTTCTAAAAGAGACACAATAGTCGAAGGCAATCTATCTTTTTCCATGTCACCGTCAAAAACAATCAAATCAACTTCAGAGCCAAACTGCTTTTCTATTTCAGCAACATCAACTAAGGGTGCCTGCCCAGAACGGTTAACGCTGGTACTGTAAATGGGAGCTCCCACTGCATTTATAACAGAACGCAACCAAGGGTCATCTGGACAACGGAAAGCAGCTGTTTTTCCTTCGCTTTCTAGTGGAGAACCAGGCTTTACTCTAACAACAATAGACAGAGCTCCTGGCCACTTACTTAAAAGTTCTTCGGGAATAGTGTCGTTAGTATAAACACGAATGTCTTCGGGATTTGCAATAAGGTGAATAAAAGGCTTTGTTTCCTCTCTACCCTTTATTTGACGAATGCGGTCTCCTGTATGAAACTGACTATCCATTTCGACATCAACAATTCCGCTAAAGCCATAAATGGTGTCGGTGGGAATAACTACTATTTTTCCGGAACTTAAGCTAGAGGCAGCGTGTTCAACTGAAGATGGATCGTCTTTAGGAAATATCATAGACGGTTAGCCCCTTTACATTTACAAAAGTCTTTTTTTTACGCGGAAACTGAATGTATCCGTGATTGTAGTCATGTAAAAACAAGACTAAATATGCCATGAAGGCAACCACAATACCCATCATTTTACAGAAGCTTTCTGGCACATAACTTACGTCTTTATGGCGCAAGACAACACCAGGATTCCATACACGGCTTTCTGTTACAGCCAGTCCACTAATTTTAACTAGCTTTTCACCCTCACCTACATAACCCAAGCGTCGTGCGTAGGCCGCAATAACATCTGGGTCTTTCTGAAGTGCAACTTTTTCGAGCATGAGTTCTTCATGTGTTTTTTCAATGGAAGCAGCATGCGTGCTCAACATTCGTTTTTGTTCCAAAAGTTGATTGTAAGCCCACAAACCGTCCCTGCCGCAGAATATGCCTAAAAGCACATAAAAGAGCGTTCCTGCACACACTGCGCCAAGTAATCTAAAACGTATCATTATATAGACAGTATCGGCTTACTGCACGCAAAACATAACTACCATCACACTTTGAACAGGTCTATTTCGCTTCCAATCTTATGAACATTTTCCGCAACATCATTCGATATCTTAGAAAGTGATTCACCTGTTTCGGTAATTCTTTCTGCCCCAGAGTGCATTTCGCTAATAAGATCCTTTATGCTGTCAGTTGCATTCTGTAGTTTTTGAATTTCAGAAAGAATCTGCTCGTTTCCTCGAGTCATCTCTTGAGCCGCAGCCTTAACTTCCGAAGTAGAATCATTCATTGAATGCAAAGAATCAATAATCTGCTTAGAACCCGTTTGCTGTTCTTCCATAGCAGAACGAATTTGGTCAATTATTTGACTGGTTTCGCCAATACTTTCAGATATAGAAGTAAAGGCTTCGTTAGTTGCTTCTGAAACGGTAACAACATCTTTAATGGTTTCCTGAATCTTTTTCAATTCAGCACCAATGGTTTTAGACTGAACAGAAGAAGTTTCTGACAGTTTACGAATTTCGTCAGCAACAACCGCAAAACCTTTACCAGAGTCTCCTGCATGGGCAGCTTCAATTGCGGCATTCATAGCAAGAAGGTTCGTCTGACTTGCAATGCGGTCTATAGCAACGTTTGCGTCCTGCAACATCTGAGACTGTTCAACAATAAGCAAAATCTGTTCGTTTGCGTTCTTTTGCGTCTGAAGACCATTTGTTGATTTTTCTGAAAGTTGATTGAATGAACTTATCATCTTTCCAACAGATGTATTTACCGAATTAATGTTTCCAATCATTTCTTCAACAGCAGAAGATGCATCTGCTACACAAGAAGACTGAGCTTGAATCATCTTTTCAAGAGACTGAATGTTAGAACTAATTTCGTTAACAGCGCTTGCCGTTTCTTGTACAGAATCTGCCTGTCCTAAAACTTCGGTATTTACATTCTTAATGTTTGAAATAATTTGAGCTATCGCAACACCAGTTTCCTGAGTACTTGACTGCAAAGCGTTATCTACAGAAGTAAGCGCATTTTTTGAATTCTGGAGGTTAGCAACAATGCCCTGTAGTTTTTCTACAAATGAGTTAAAGCCAGTTACCACTTCACCAATTTCGTCACTAGAACTTTCTTCTATGCGCTGAGTTAAGTCTGCATTACCACTTGCTATCGTCGAAATAGAATCTTTAACTCGCTTCAAAGGCTTAATGAGCATGCGAACAAAGAAGGTTACTACCAAAACAGAAACCAAAATTGCTGCAACAACAATGACAAAGAGTTTAATCTGAAGACCCTTTAGTTCAGAAAAATAAAAGTCATAAGGAGCTACCGCAAAAACAGACCATGCGGTATTTTCAATAGGTTTGTAGGAAGCAATTAAATGAACACCAATGTTAGGATCAACAAAATCTTCTACATCAGAGCGGCCTTCAAAAATGTGATTTAATACCAGCCCCAAACCAGTCGTTCCGTCTATTTCACCCTCATTTGTATTTTCATCAGTGTCTGCATTGGCGTTTGCAACAGTAGCTTTTGTCTCTCGGTTAATAATTGAGGGGAACATTCCTCCACCCAAATCATTTTTTAGAATTGTTTCCAAAAGCGCATTACCTGAAATAACCAAAACAACAGCTCCACAGGTAGAACCATCTTGTGCATATACAGGAACACTATAGTGCTGGAGAATTGAGTCTGTAACAGTGCTATAAGCGGGATCAGAAACAAAATCGTGTCCAGCAAAGGCTTGTGAAAAATACGGACGAGAAGCAAAGTTCATTAGGCGACCGTCAGCAGTAATGGCATTACCTTCACGATCATAAAAAGCTACATTTTGTGCATTTTCTCCAATAGCTGCAGCTACCGATACCAGTTGAGCTTGTTTTTCTGCAAGCGAACGGTTGCTATCCTTCAAAAAATCGAGAGCTGCGAGCGAATGAAGAGTCTGAAAGTGACGTTCGTTTATAGCCGAAATCTGATG
>DMQP01000067.1 GCA_003455655.1 Treponema sp.
TATAAGAGGTCTGAGTTGGAGGATAAAATGAACGGTAAACTGGTTACGGAGTACGACGACTTCCTGCATGAGAATCGAATTAAAGTTAACAGATACATGAATCGTGTTTTGTGGTTTTTTGTGTTAACCGGTCCTGCTATTGCCTTGGGAATTAAGACAGGAACTTTTCATGATATTTCTTACCTTACTTGTGTTTGCATTTCTGCAACAGTTGTTGTTTTGTCGGCAATTCATCTTCTATTGTACAGAAAGTTTCCCAGCAGTTCTTTTACTTGTGTCTTTGCACTTACGGCTTTGGATGCTCTTATTGTTTACATGTATTGTTCGCATGTAAGCATTTATTTGACTTGGTTTTTAGTTCCGCTTTTAAGTCTTTTGTTTTGTGAAAAGTATTTGTATTTTTTTGCAACTGGAATGAATTACATTCTGATGGGTTTGGCTACTTGGATTGTTGCTCCGTATAAAGCAGCTTTTTGCAGTGATTACAATACTGCAAGCTCTTACTTTTTAAATACAATTTCTGGCTTTACTATTGAAACAATTATTATGTTTGTGTCTGGGTTCATTATTGGAAAACTTACCTTAGAGTACTTTAAAAAACTTTTTTCTCAGTATGAACAAATTAAGAATCAGGAAAAAGAAATGGAAGAAAAAATGAATATTCTTGATTCTATGGCAGAAATTTATGACAATGTAAACCTTATTGATTTTGTTCATAATACTGAAATGTCTTTGCGCGATTCTGAACAAAGAAAACATGGCATTGATTTAAGAAGTCAAACTCATACGCTTATGAATCAGAAAATTTGTAAGCAAGTTATGCCTGACCAACTGGATGAGTTTTTAACTTTTACAAACATAAAGACAGTTCGGTCTCGTCTTTCACAAAAAAAATTAATCAGTGCAGATTTTATAGATGTAATTTCTGGCTGGTTCCGTGCTCAGTATATTACTGTTGATTCTACGTTAGACGGAATTCCGAATGTAGTTATTTATACTACACGAAATGTAGATGATGAAAAGCGCAGAGAAGAGAATCTTATTCGAATTTCTATGACTGATGAAATGACTCGTCTTTATAACCGTCGCTGCTATGACGAAGACCTAAAACAAATTCGCGAAGGAACACTAATGGATAACTTTGTTCTTTTTGCAATTGATGTTAATGGTCTTAAAAAAGTGAATGATACAAAAGGACATGCTGCTGGTGATGAATTGATTAAAGGTGCAGCAAATTGTCTTGCTTTATCTATTGGAAATAAGGGTAAAGTGTACAGAACTGGTGGTGATGAGTTTATGGCTGTTGTTCAGACAGAAAATCCTGAACAGTTACGAAATGCTATAAAAGACAAAACAAAAGAATGGCACGGAATTTATACAGAAGAAATAACCATGTCTATAGGATATGCATCTCATAAAGAAAATCCTGATGCATCAATAGACGACTTAGAGCACATTGCAGACACAGATATGTACAACGATAAGGAACGTTTTTACAAAGAGCGCGGATTGGACAGAAGACGCTAAGAGCTTACTAACTCATAGCTGTTTTGTGTTAGTTCACAGAGTGTGTCAAAGTCGGTCACTGCTGTAAGTAGAATGGTAATCCAATGTTTTTTGTTCATGTGATAGGCTTTAAAAATTGATTTGTTATCAATGAGTGTGGGAATAGTGTTTTCATCTGCTTTGAGGTTTACGACAAAGACTTCTTCTTCAGACTTTAGTCCCAGTTGTCTGTATTTTATTTTCATAATAAGTGCAAACCATTTGTTGTTGGAACAGCGGAAGACACAAGCGTCTGGAGTTGACTCCCAAGGAAAATCTGGGTTGGCTGAAAAGTGCGACTGTAAGTAAGATACATATTTGTCGCGTAGGTTTTTTGTTTCAAAACAGTTGCTTTTAATACTTTCGATTATATTCTGAACTGCTTCTCTTAGTTTTGCAACAAAAGCTCCATTAACAGTGGGCATATCAAAAAGAGCATATTGTTCATTTGTTGTTGCATCGAAGACATGAACTTCTAGCTTTTGCTTTTCTGCATCAAGATGTAGTTCTGCAAAAAAACTTCCGTCTAAAATGTTCTTACGTAAAAAATAGTCTTTGTTTTTTGTAAGTGTAAAACCTGCAGCAGTTAGTGAAGATATTTTTAACTTTGCTGAACAAAACAAGTAGCTGTAATCCATTTGTGTTTTTAATCCTCGTAATCATGGTCGTATGATTGTCGCCAATCTTTTTTGTTTTTCCAGTTGGTAGATTTTTCTTGCAGCATTTCTGCATCTTCTCTTCCCTGAATTATTCGCCATTTGTCAAAGTCTTTTGAAAGCGGTTTTTTGTCTTTGTTCTTTTCGCGTAAGTCTTCTTCACCGTTTGCCATGAACTTTACTCCTTCCTATAACAAATGACACTGAAAAGAATTTCTCTTTTTGTGTGACCAGGAAGATTATAAACTTCAAGTGTTTTTCCTTCAAGATCAATAACATCACCACCAGAGATAGATGTTCTCGTGGGCTCGTCTTGAGTCTGCGGGATTTTAATAGAGTTTTCCCCCTCTTGTCTTATTCCCCAAACTGTAGCATACTTTATTCGCTATGAAGAATTTTCGTGTAAAACTGTTGCATTGTTTTGTTTTACTTTGCCTTTGTGCAATGTCTTTCTTTACTGTTTCTTGCGAATCTTTGGGGCAACTGTTGGGGGCTATGAGTCTTCCTTCGCTCTCTATGGATTCGGTTTCTATAAAAGGGCTTGATCTTGAAGGCATTACTTTTGCCTGTGACTATTCCATAACAAATCCTTATCCTGTTGCTTTTTCCATTAAACAACTTGCTGCTGACATAAATTATGAAGGCGGCACTTTTACAAAACTTAGTTCTGAAAATGGTGTGTCTGTTGCTTCTCGTTCTACAAAGCGTAATTCGCTAACGGTAAAAATTCCTTACGACACAATTCTTTCTTTTGCTAAAAAAACAAATGGAAAATCTTCTTTGCCTTTTACTCTTGATGGTTCGCTTGCTCTTGATATGTCTGCGGTAAGTTTGTTTGAAGGTGATAGTTTTTCAATTCCATTCACAAAGAATTTTTCTGTTCCTGTGGTAAAGCCTCAGTTTTCTGTTTCTAATGCAAAGGTTGTGCTTCCTTCTGCAGAAGATCTTTACAAACAAATTCTTTCAAGCGGACAAAATGCTCTTAATTCTGCTGCTGTTGCTACTGCTTTAATTACGGGGCAGAATCTTACGGAAGACATGCTTAAGGGAATTAATATAAACATTGATTTTACTTTTGATCTTGCGGTTGAAAATCAGGGAACTGCTGCATGGAAGTTTTTGGTTAATGACTGTGCTCTTAAAACAAATACAGGTTCTCTTCTTTCGGTAACTCCTGGAACAAGTAAAGCAATTTCTTCTTCAAGCGGAACGGTTCCTATGAAAGTTTCTCTTAACACTGTGCAAGCTGCTTCCTTTATTGTTCAGTTGTTAACAAAGAAAGGTGGTAATCCTACATTCCAATTGTCGAGCGCTCTTTCATTTCCTGAATTGTCTTATGCTCCCAATTTGCCGCTTTCTTATTCTTACGAAATACCGCTTAGAACTATTGCAACAAAGTAGAAAATTTTATTTGCGCAATAATTCTTTAGTTACTTCAATGACTCCTCTGTGATGCAAAGAGCGTGGTTCAAAATGAATGACTGAATACACTAACTGCATAACAAGACCGGCTCCAAAGGTGCTTATAACTGTTCCAATTTCAACGGGTCCGCCGAGGAGCCAACCTGCTAACAGAACAACTGCCCATAACATTATTTCTACAATTCCAATAGGAACTTTTGGCATTCGTTTCCCCAAGCCAACTAAAAGTGAATCTCGAGGTCCGCAACACTGCTGGCTTTTCATATACACTGCCATACCTAATGCCATAAAAACAAAACCTACAAGCATAATGCCTATGCCTAAAAACATATTTGTGTTTAGTGGAAAAGGATTAATGGTGTTAAAGAACTGCACAAAGTTTCCTGTTGCAAGTGCGTCAATAATTGTTCCGTAACCAATTTTTTCTTTGAGTAGAATATCAATTCCCAAAACAACAAGTGCAATAAGGGTCATGATAATTCCGTAATTGAAGGGAGTATGACTGGCTATTCCCATTCCCAAACAATCCCAAGGAGCAAGTCCTATGTTTGCAAAGATGGTAAGGTGAACGCCAAAAGAAAAAATAAACAGCCCAAAAAAAATTTGCAACCATTCAAGCAGGATTTTTCGCATGAACTGATACTACAATTTTCTGGGCTGTCGGGTCAACAATTATTTGTTTTTAAGTAAGTCGCGAATTTCTTCCAAGAGAACTGCTTCATCTGATTTAACAACTACAGGCGGTTCTTCTGGTTTTTCTGCTTCCTTCTTCTTAAACTTTTCGAAAATCTGAATGACAACGAAAATACAGAAGGCAACAATTAAAAAGTCGACAATCGTCTGAATAAAAACACCGTACTTAATTTCAGTTTCGCCAATTTTAAGCATGAGCGAAGTAAAATCAATTTTACCCAGTGCAAGTCCAATCAGTGGCATAATGATGTCGTTTACCAGGCTTGTAACAATCTTTCCGAATGCACCGCCTATAATTACACCAACTGCCATATCAATCACGTTTCCCCGTGAAATGAATTTTTTGAATGCACTTAATTCTTTACCAGCTGCACTCAGTCCATCTTTTAAGTTTGCCATATTGTATACCTCTTGGTTCATTATACGCGTTCTTTTGTTATTTGGCAAACAGTTATAGAAAAAATCTATATCTCATATAAAAAAGAAGTATTTGTGGAACTTTGAAAAAAAGTATATAACCTAGCGTATCACTAGGATATAAACGAGGTGAAGCATGACTAAAAATTTCGAATTAAAAAAGTTTCTTTTCCGCCTGTTCCCTGTGTTAGGAATTCTTTTAGCACTTGCGGTAAATGCATTTATTCCTAACAGCGTGCAACATCCTGTTTCTGTTCAGCCCTATTATGAAAGACTTTTGTTTGCACTTTTGGTACTTGCTGCAGTGGTTTTTGTTCTTTCGTTTTTTATTCCAAAACTGCACGACTCTCTTACACAAAAGGGTCCCTTTCTTTTGGGAGCAGCGGGAGTTGTTATTGTTATTAATTTGGTAACTGCAAAATTTGCTCTCTTACCGGTAATCTTCTTTCCGAGTTACGACAACATTTTGGCCATTTTTGTAGAACAGACAGAATTGTTAGGAAAATGTATTTGGTATTCATTTAGACTTTTACTTTTAGGAGTTTTCTGGGGAATTGTTGTTGGATTTATTACAGGTGTCTTTTTGGGATTTTCAAAAAAAGTATATTACTGGATAAATCCCTACATCAAATTGATTGGACCTATTCC
>DMQP01000019.1 GCA_003455655.1 Treponema sp.
TCGCTCATGTAATACAGTAAGGGAATAAGAACCAGTGTAATGAGTGTGGAAGTTAAAAGTCCACCGACTATAGCTTGTCCCATTGGTGCATAAATTTCTGCTCCTTCGCCGTTAGCTAAAGCCATGGGAATATCACCCAGGAGAGTTGTAAGTGTTGTAATGAGAATTGGTTTTATTCGACTTGAAGATCCATCTATAACACAAGACCGCAAAAGTTTTTCTTCTTCTGCAAAAGAAAGTGTTATGTGCCATTCGCCATCGCGGTCTTTACTTCCCTTTGCCATTGCAATATCTGTTCTGCGACTTTCTCTTATTTGATTTATATAATCTACTAAAATAATTCCGTTATTAACAACGACACCGCCTAAAGAAATTAAACCTAACATTGCAAGCAAGTTCATTGTTGAACCAAACATGAGAAGTCCTGCAACTACACCGATAAAACAAAATGGAATTGTTACCATAATTAAAAGCGGTTGCTTAAAGCGTTCAAACTGAAGAACCATTACTGTGTAAACTAAGAACAGAGCAATTAAAAGAGCTGTTAGCATGGGACCTATCATGTCAGAAACTAATGCTACAATTCCGCCAGATTTACTGTTTACTCCTTGTGGTAACGGATGTTCTTGTAAGTATTCATTTACTCTGCGCGAAACATTTGCTGTGTTTTCACTTACAAGAGATGCAGAAACGGTAATGGTTTTTGCGCGGTCTGAATGGTTTATTTGAGAAATGCTTTTTTCTACGCGAACATCAGACAGTGCTGCAAAAGAAATAAGGCGGCCTTGTTCTGTTACAATGTGAATGTTTGCAATGTCATCTTGTGTAATAGGTCTGTCTGTAATGTCTGAACAAATATGAATGTTGTATCGCTCATTGTTTTGTTCATCTTTGTAACGTCCAGCATCTATTCCTTGGAACAAAATTGCAGAAGTAATTCCTGCTTCGTAACTGGTAAGCCCTAATGAACTTAAGTATTCATGTGCCATATCAAGCACCATAGTTGTAGTGTCAAAGTCTGTGTCGAGTTTTGCATTAACAACTTCTGGATCGGTAAGCAAAAAGTTTTTTAGATTAGAAGCTGTTTTATAAAGTAAATCCAAATCTTCGGAAATTAAAGTTAAGCCGTATCCGCCACCGCCAGAAACAAATCCGACTAAGCGGTCGAAGCCTCCGTTTTCAATGTTTACAGTTGCATCTGGAATTGAACTTGCCCAAATTTTTTGCATCTGAAGCATTATGTCGTGAATGTCGCGTTTTCGTTCTGCTACGGGAACAAGAACCACATGTGCATAGGCTGCTTCTGGAGTGCTGAGAGTAAGAATACCGCGGTTGTTACTTCGTCCTTCATAAAAAACAACAGACTGAATTTCTGGCACATATTCGTACAATAATTTTTCTGCATAGTGAACTTTCTTTTTTGTTTGCTCAAGAGTTGTTCCAATGGGAAAATCAATTGAAATATAAAAATCACCAGAATCTGTTGATGGAATAAAAGCAATGCCCAGTCGTGTTGCGGTGAAAGCAGAAAAAAGCAAAATTGCAACTGCAATTAAAAGAACAAAGCCTTTGTTGTCTAACGCTTTATCCAATATGCGAGTGTAAAACGCTTTGAACTTTTTCATAAAGATGTCAAACCTTCGTTCTTTTTCTCGAACTTTAGGTCCGTCTTCAGAAAGTAACAGTTTTAAGAGATAGGGAACAATAATGAGTGCAACTAAAAACGAAGCAAAAATTGCCATAATGATTGTAATAGCAACTGCATGTAAAATTTTTCCAATAAGACCAGTAAGTAAAGCGATGGGAATAAAAACGACAATAGTTGTAGCGGCACTTGCAAAAATAGAAAGAGCAACTTCATCCCAACCACGGTAAATTGACTGATTAACAGTGTAGTGCATAAGACCAGTTTCTGGATTACGCATGCTGTAGTAACGATAAATTTGTTCAAGCATAACCGTAGAACCGTCAACAACCATTCCTAAAGAAATTACCAGTCCTGACAAACTCATTAAGTTGAGTGTTATGTTAAAAAGTTTTAATCCAATAAAGGTGAACAGAATACAAAGCGGAATTGAAATGCCAATGGTAACGGTTGCTCTCCAGTCTGCCATGAAAAGTAAAATTACTAAAACCGCAAAAATAATTCCCAAAATTCCAGATTTGATTACGGTAGAAAGTGAAGCAGAAACTTGTCTACTGTCATCAGATAAAATGTTAAAGCGAACTGCACCACCTGTTTGTTGTTGGCATTGCTCAAGAACTTTTTTTACCTGTTTAACAATTTTTACTGTGTCGCCGTCACTTCTTTTTGTAATGCTTACGAGAATAATTGGATTTGTTCCATCGGTTACTGAGTATTCTTCTTCTGGATATGAAAGTGTTATATCTGCAACATCTTGTAAATGAATTATGGTTGTTCCGTCTGCAAAACCAACAGGAAGATTTTTAATATCTTCAACAGAAGAAAATCCGCCTGCATAGCGAACACTAATTGTTCTGTTAGTGTAGTCTGCACTTCCTAATGGTAAAGTTACATTTGCATAATTTAATGACTGATACACTGTGCTTACAGAAATTCCTTTTGCTGCAAGTTCGTCTATGTGAAGCTTAA
>DMQP01000122.1 GCA_003455655.1 Treponema sp.
CTGACAGTGAGTGGACTAAACCTCTTGAAGAAGCCCCTGTCTTTACCGTAACCGATTTGCGTTCAACTCAAGAAAAAGTTTCTTTTGCAAAACAAGAAAATCATGAAGTTCTTAACGCAAATATGGAACATACAAATGAGCATAGTGCAACTATGACTTTAACATTAAGTACAAATGCCCAGCAGAACATTCTTTCTTCTAACGCTCAGAGTGCTGCATCTTCTTCTTCAAACTTTCAGCAGATGCTTGCTTCTCAGATTCAACAGAATGCTCCTGACTTTGTAAAAGCAACTAACTTTGTACTTCGTGATTCCAACCAGGGAACAATCGACATGATTTTAAAACCTGAACAGTTGGGAAATGTTAAGGTCAGCCTGCAAGTTTCCGATAAAGTAATAGCCGGACAGATTACTGTCGCATCAAAAGAAGCGCTTGAAGCATTCAAACAGAATCTTGAAACGCTTAAGCAAGCACTAATCCAAAATGGATTTGAAAATGCATCGCTTACACTTTCGATGTCTGACGGAACTGCGGCAAATAACAGCTCATTTGCGCAGCATGAACAGGCAGATAGACAGTATCGTTCAGAGCGCGTATACGGACAGTATGCTTCGGATACAGACAGCCAAACGGACTTGCCTGTTGATAGCAACGCATTTCGAGCTGATGGAACCAGGTATGCCATTGATGTGGTAGCCTGAAAGGAGTAACAAAGATTATGAACATGGAGACGGCAACGACAAGTTTAAACCTCAACATGAACGAGCAAGAATTAGCTCGCCTTAACATGTCGGTTGAAACTTTCAACAAGTCCCTCGCGGTGAACGGACGCACCTCGACAAAAGAGCTGGGCAAGGATGACTTTCTTAAACTGCTGATTGCGCAGCTTTCCAATCAAGACCCAACGTCTCCGATGGAAGATACCGAATTTATTGCGCAGATGGCACAGTTCAGTACGCTTGAACAAATGACGAACCTCAACTCAGAGTTTGACAAACTGAACACAATGCTTTCTTCAAGCAGTGCATATAATACACTTGGTCATACCGTAGATTTGAACCTTGGCGACACAACTACAACCGGACGCGTAGATGCTGTTGTTACAGGTGCAGCTCCACAGGTTATGGTAAACGGAATGCTCTACGACATGAGCAAAATCAAAGCTGTATACGAGAACTAAAATTATAAAGAGGGTAGCCTTATGATGAGATCACTTTATTCCGGCGTTAGCGGATTGCAGAATCACCAGACACGTATGGACGTGATTGGTAACAATATTTCAAACGTTAACACAATTGGTTTCAAACGCGGTCGTGTAAACTTCCAAGATATGATTAGCCAGCAGATTGGCGGTTCAGCTCGTCCTACCGAAGAAAAGGGTGGTGTTAACCCTAAAGAAATTGGTTTGGGAATGAGTGTAGCTGCAATTGATACTGTGTTTACACAGGGTAGCTTGCAGTCAACTGGTATTACTACAGATATTGCAATTAACGGTAACGGTTTCTTTGTTCTTAAAGATGCAGATCAAACTTTCTACACTCGTGCTGGTGCATTTGGTGTAGACAGTGAAGGTACTTTGGTTAATCCTGCAAACGGTCTTCGTGTTCAGGGTTGGATGGCAGAAAACTTAAACGGTGTTTCAATGGTTAACACTTCTGCAACACCAACAGACATTACAATTCCGATTGGACAGAAAGATCCGCCAAAAGCTACAGAAAATGTTCATTACTTCTGTAACTTGGACAAAAACACTCCGCTTATTCCTGCAAACCCAACTGCAGATCAGCTTGAAGCAGGAACATGGCACACAAGTGTTGAAATTTATGATTCATTCGGTAACAAGCACATTATGGCAATGGACTATCAGCGTGTTCCTGAAACCACAAACCAGTGGACAGTAACGGTAAATGTTGATCCGGGTTCAGACTACGAAACAGACACTCGCATTGGTCTTGGTGCAACTGACGGTATGCAGAACACTTACACACTGACTTTTGACAACATGGGCTTGCTTGCTTCGGTAACTGACAGTGCTGGTAATGTTACAAACCCTGAAGGCGAAATTGTTCTTCAGACTTCATTTACTGTTCCCGAGAGCAATAACAATGCCGACGGAACTCCTTACCGCCAGACTTTTAACATCAACTTAGGAACAATTGGAAGTGCAGAAAATGGAACAACACAGGCTGCATCTAAGAGTTCTAACAAAGCAAACTATCAGGACGGCTATGGTCTTGGTTATCTTGATACCTTCAAGATTGACGGAACAGGTTTGATTACTGGTGTGTATTCAAATGGTTCTACTCGTACCATCGGTCAGATTGCAATGGCAAGTTTTACTAACCAGGGCGGTCTTGAAAAGCATGGCGATACAACCTTTATGGAATCAACCAACAGTGGTATGGCAAACATTGGTGAAAGCGGAACAGCAGGAAAGGGAAGCCTTATTTCTGGAACATTGGAAATGAGTAACGTTGACCTTACTGATCAGCTTACCGACATGATTGTAACCCAGCGCGGTTTTGAGTCGAATGCAAAAACCATTCAGACATCAGATTCTATGCTTGAAACAATTTTGAGCTTGAAGCGCTAAGGTAAATAGCAGACATCCGTCATAACCTGCGACGGATAACATAAAGTATCCCCGATTCAGTAAGAAGATTTCTTCGTTGCGCTACTGAGTCGGGGATTTTTTTGTGTCATGTTAACCATGGAGCGACACGGACGTCGCGTCAAGTGCTTATTGCGTTGTTATCCGAGAATTGCGCTTTTGCGCAATTCTCGAGTTGTGAGATTCCATGGATGGAATCTCACAAACTTGCGTGCAAAGAAAGTGCACCGCTCCAAATGAATTTTGTGGTGTCTTTGAAACCGCTTGATACATCTGCACAAATGCTTGCATCCAGTTCAAGGAAGAGGAACTTAAGTCCTACACCAGCATACAGTTGAGGCTGAATGTTTGCAAAGTCAAACTGAGCTTTTGCTCCACCACCAGAGTTACATGTGTTTGTACCATGATCTCCAATTGCTCCCTTGTAAATGCTCCAGTACCAACCGTCTGTAGAACAAGAAATAATTCCACGAGCACCAACGAAAATATTTAAGAACAAAATTTGTTTTGAAGCTTGTGCCTGTAAGAAGATGGTCTTTGATTCAAATGAATAATTCATTTTTGCAAGGGTATCTCCGCTTCCTGTGTTAATGCAGAAGGCTCCCTTTGTGTAGTAGAAACCTGCACCTACAGAAATTTTAGGCATAACTATGTTTCCTTTGTAGACACAGTATCGAATGTCTCCACCAATCATAACATAGTCCATAGACATTCCGTCTACGCCAGGAACCCTAACATTTGCTTTGAGGTTAGGTAGGTCTCCCACTTCACGACCAAACATGTCAAAGTTTGTGAACATTGCACACAAACCAATGTCGAAGGGAAGGAAGAATCCACCCAAACGAAGGTCTACGGTTGCAACAGGTAAGAAAAAGTTATCTGGTAAAAAACTGGTGTCAAATGATGATGCACCACTAGAAAGTACATTTGCATAATTTGAAATTGTTGTTGCCGCAGCCTTCAGTTCGGTAAAGCTAAACATGGTTCCGCCAAAGGAAAGGCCACCGCCAAAGTGTGGGGGAGCAGACGGAAACAAATTGCCTATGTGAGCATCTGCCCAAACATTTTGCTGGGTTGAAGCTTGAGGAATTGCAGAAAGCATGGTTTGAGAAAAGTTGTTCAAATGGCTAGCAATTTCTCCTTTTGCTTGAGCAGGAGTCATCTGTGCACTTACTGCGGTAAGAGCAAGTGTTAGGCTTAGAAGTAAAGCTGTAAATCGCTTATTCATGGTAAACCTCCGTTAAAGAAAAATATAGTTTAAGTCTAACATAAAACAAAAAAGGAAACAACTTTTTTTACCGAAATCTAAAAAATAATGTTTTGGGTGTTGACATGGATA
>DMQP01000049.1 GCA_003455655.1 Treponema sp.
TCTACAACTATAAACAACTTTCAAACGGAACTCCTAAAGATCCAAACGGAAAAGAATTGAGCGACGATGAACAGATTGCTTATCTTGAAGAACTCATCACAAAATATCCAATTGATTCTATTGAAGACGGCCTCGACGAAAACGACTGGGAAGGTTGGAAGAAGCTTACAGCCAAAATCGGCGACCGTTGTCAACTTGTGGGTGATGATCTCTTTGTTACAAACGTTAAGTTCCTTGAAAAAGGAATTAAACTTGGTGCAGCAAATTCAATTCTTATCAAAGTAAATCAGATTGGTTCTCTCACTGAAACTCTGGAAGCAATTGAAATGGCACATCGTCATGGTTACACAACAGTTACAAGCCACCGCTCTGGCGAAACAGAAGACACCACTATTGCAGACATTGCAGTTGCAACAAACAGTGGACAGATCAAAACAGGTTCAATGAGTCGCACAGACCGCATGGCAAAATATAATCAACTTATTCGCATTGAAGAAGAATTAGGAGAAACTGCTGTTTACGGTTATAAAAAATTAAATTAGAAATATGAGGGGGAAGTCTCCCCCTCGTTCCAGCCTGCTTCGCAGTCTTCCACTACCCTCTCTCCTAGGGGGAACGAAACTGCAAGCAGAAAAAAATCTATCAGATTTTTTTGTGAGTCTTCCGAAAAGCTAAGCTCACCGGTTAACCCCCTAAAACCCCAAGCTATGGAGTAATTATGTCAAATTCGAAAAGTAAACAACAAAAGCAAAAAGGTCTATTAAGTTGGCTGTTCTACTTCGCAGGAGAAAAAAAAGGAGCATACTTTGTCAGTGTATTTTTTGCACTGTTAAGTGTTGCGTGTTGTATTGCACCTTACTTTATGATTGCACAAATCGTTAGGCAACTAATGGAAGGTGTTCGCGACTGGAACCTCTTCTTAAAAGAGTGTGGCATTACTGCACTATTCTGGTTAGGAAATGTTTTATTTCATGCAATTTCCACAAGCATGAGTCATATAGCAACCTTCAATCTTTTGGGCAACATTCGAAAACGTATGTGTGACAAATTAACAAGAGTCCCTCTAGGAACTATTTTAAATATGCCATCTGGTTCACTCAAAAACATCATGATTGACCGAGTGGACAGTATGGAAACAACACTTGCACATATTGTTCCCGAATACACATCAAACATTATTCTTTCTATCGCACTCATTGTATATCTTTTTATACTTGATTGGCATCTTGCGCTCGCATGTATGGCGGTACTTCCTATAGGCCTTATTGCCATGTGCTTTATGTTTAAAGATGGTCCTGCTCGTTTTAAATTTGCATTAGACAAAACAAAAGCTCTAAACGATACCGCAGTTGAATACATTAACGGCATAGAAGTTATAAAAGCATTTGGAAAATCAAAATCAAGTTACGAACGATTCGTTACAGCAGCTAAAGAAGGTTCTGACTGTTATGTAGAGTGGATGCGCGATTGCATTTGGCCACATGCAGTTGCAACCGTTGTAACACCATCACTCATATTCTCTTTACTTCCCATCGGTGGCATTATGTTCATGCATGGTTCCGTAAGCGCATCTCTTTTTATTACGGTAATAATTCTTGCACTGAGTGCTGTTCAGCCTTTCTTAATTGCCTTTACTTACCATGATGACATTGCAAAAGCAAAAGCAATCTTTGGAGAAGTAGGACAAATAATTAGCTTACCAGAATTAGATAGACCCTCTGTAAATAGAGAAGTTCCCTTTGACAATTCCATCGTGTTAAAAGATGTCCGATTCAGTTACCACAAAGGTTTGGAAGGAGAAGAAAAAAAAGAAATTCTTCATGGCATCAACATGACTTTACCAAAAGGAAGTTACACTGCATTTGTTGGTCCTAGTGGTAGCGGAAAATCTACAATCGCAAGACTTATAGCTTCTTTGTGGGATGTTGATTCAGGAAGCATAGAAATTGGAGGAGTCAACATAAAAGATCTTTCGCTTCAAGAATACAACAATCGTGTTGCTTATGTTTCACAAGATAACTTTCTATTTGACATGAGTATTCGTGAGAACATCCGTCTTGGAAAAGAAGGCGCAAGTGACAAAGAAGTAGAAGAGGTTGCAAAAAAATCTGGCTGTTACGATTTTATTATGTCACTTGAAAACGGATTTGAAACAATTGTTGGTGGAAGCGGAACACATCTAAGCGGAGGAGAACGCCAAAGAATTGCAATTGCTCGTGCTATGATGAAAGATGCTCCCATAGTAATTCTTGATGAAGCAACAGCCTACACTGATCCTGAGAACGAAGCAATCATTCAGCAAAGTGTAGGAAAACTTGTTGCCGGAAAGACACTCATTGTAATTGCTCATAGACTTTCAACGGTAAAAGATGCAGACAAACTTTATGTAATCAAAGGTGGTGTCATAGACAGTGAAGGTACGCACCAGCAATTACTTGAACAAGGTGGACTTTACAAAAATATGTGGGAAGCACATATAGAATCAAAGGATGAATAACGAGGAGAACAATAAATGTTTGAAACACTTATAAAGTTTTTTAAATTCTGTGATGAAGAAAATCGTAAAAAATTCACAGGCTCAATTATAGTCGGTATTCTCAATTCATTTTTTATGGCACTTCGCATTGCTGCTGTATCAGTTATGCTCGGAGGTGTAATAAGAAAAGCAATCGAAAATATTCCCTTCGAAACAACAACTATTATAATTTCGTTTGCAATCATGTGTGTTAGCATAATTGGAGGCATTATTACAAGAAAAATCACTGCAATGTGGCAATGTGAAGGTGGCTACAGAACATGCGCCCAAAAACGCATAGAAATTGCAGAACACTTGCGCTACCTTCCCATGGGCTATTTTAATAAAACAAGCCTCGGCGAAATTACCTCTGTAACAACAAACACTATGGAAAGTGTTGGCGATGTTGCTACAAGAGCAATTATGATGGTCTTCCAAGGACTGCTTGATACAGCGCTTATAATTATCATGCTCTTTGTTTTTGACTGGAGAATTGCACTTGTCGCTCTTGCAAGTTTTGGGCTCTTTGAGTTTGTAAACTTATTCATGCGCCTTGCAGTAAAAAACATTTCACAAGACAAAATGCGTGACGATGCAGCTGAAATTGGAAAAGTGCTTGAATACATTCAAGGCATTGCAGAAGTTAAAGCGTACAATCTTGCAGGAAACAAAAGTCGAGAACTAAATGAAGTTATTGACAGACGCAAAAAAACACTTATCAAAATGGAAATGAGATGCATTCCCGTTTCAAACATTCAGTCATTAGTTGCAAAATTAGGTGGTGTAGCAATGATGCTTACCTCTCTCTACTTCTTTCTAAATGGAACAATGACTCTAGCAAATTGTAGCACCATGCTTGTTTGTTCGTTCATGCTTTTCAATGCGCTTGAAGCAGGAGGAAATTATTCAGCACTACTTCGCATAATTGATTTAGGCGTAACAAAAGCAAACAAAATTCTTTCACTTCCAACAATGAACATAGACGGAAGTCAAAGTGACATCAATGCAAAATCAGAAAATACATCTTCACTCATACAAGCAGACCACATTGACTTTGCCTACGACACAAAAAAAATTATCGACAATATATCTCTTACTATTCCTGAAAATTCAACAACTGCAATTGTTGGCCCCAGTGGTGGCGGTAAAACAACTTTCTGTCATTTACTTGCGCGTTTCTGGGATGTAGATTCAGGCAAAGTTACTCTGCGTGGCAAAGATGTACGTGATTATACCATGGACAGTCTTATGGAAAACTACAGTTTTGTTTTCCAGAATGTCTATTTATTCCACGACACAATCGCAAACAACATCAGATTTGGTCAACCCGATGCTTCAATGGAAAAAGTAATTTCTGCTGCAAAAAAAGCTTGCTGTCACGAATTTATTTCTTCGTTACCCAAAGGCTATGACACAGTAATCGATGAGGGTGGCGCATCATTAAGTGGAGGTGAACGTCAGCGCATTTCTATAGCTCGTGCAATCATGAAAGATTCACCTATCATTATTCTTGATGAAGCAACTGCAAATGTTGACCCAGAAAACGAACGAGATCTTATGAAAGCAATTCAAGAACTGACTAAAGAAAAAACAGTCATTATGATTGCACATAGACTTAAAACAGTTCGCAATGCAGATCAAATTGTTGTAATCGACAAAGGGCACATTGCAGAACAAGGAAAACATGAAGAACTTATTGCTAATGGCGGAATATACGCTCGCTT
>DMQP01000144.1 GCA_003455655.1 Treponema sp.
GTTGTAGTAGTTGTGGTAGTGGTTGTTTCAGTTTTTACTGTTTCTTCTACTGGTTCAGCAAGAACTTCTGGCTCAGGTTCAGTAACTTCCTCAACTGGTTCGCTAACTTCCTCAACTGGTTCAGTAACTTCTTCTACTGGTTCAGAAACTTCTTCGCTTGTTGTTGTAGTAGTTGTAGTAGTGGTTGTTTCAGTTTTTACTGTTTCTTCTACTGGTTCAGCAAGAACTTCTGGTTCTGGCTCAGTAACTTCTTCCACAGGTTCAGTAACTTCTTCTACAGGCTCCGTAACTTCTTCGGTTGTTGTAGTAGTTGTGGTAGTGGTTGTTTCAGTTTTTACTGTTTCTGCAGGAGTTTCTTCTACTGGTTCAGCAGGAACTTCTGGCTCTGGCTGGGTAACTTCCTCCACAGGTTCGCTATAAGTGCTTTCAGACTCTTCTTGAACGGGAGTATCAGGAACAGTAACAACTTCTTCTGTTACCGTGTGAACTTGTTTAGTAACCGTTAACTGACGCAACGATGTTCCATCAATAACCGATTCCAGTTCGGGATTTTCAGATTCAGGCAATTCCTGAGCACGAGCTTCTGCACCAACATAACTTGCTGTTTCTTCTGAACGAGATTCTGACGAAGAAGTTCCAGCAACAGCATCTGCACCGTCAATGTCTTCGGTAACTTCGGTAACTTCTGTAACCGTAACAACACGCGTTACGGTAACTTTACGAGTGCG
The DNA here is from genome assembly GCA_003455655.1 of Treponema sp. Taxonomy (GTDB): domain Bacteria; phylum Spirochaetota; class Spirochaetia; order Treponematales; family Treponemataceae; genus Treponema_D. The sequence goes on from DMQP01000144.1 coordinate 729, forward strand.
TCCGTCGGCAGATTCGGTAACGGTACGATGTTCGGTCGTGGTAACCGTCTGTGCAAAGGCAGAACTAAGAGGAGTAAAAACCATGCTGACTAAGAGGACAGCAAAAATTACGGAACTAAACCGTTTCTGAAAAAGCGCTGAATTCTTCATATCATTTAGCATAGCGAATTATGCAAAAAATGACAACACATAAACTCAGCCTTCTAAGACAGAACGCAAAGCACCTAGTTTTTCATTTGTTTCTTCCCATTCTCGGTCTGGATTTGAATCGTAGACAATACCGCCACCAGCTTGCAAAGTCCATGTTGTATTCTGTTTTAGCGCACAACGAATGCCTATGCAAAAATCCAGATCTCCCGAACTTTGCAAATAGCCAATTGCTCCTGCATAAAAGCGTCGCTTTGTTTTTTCAAGTTTGCTCAAAATCTCTATAGCGCTTATTTTAGGTGAACCACTGACAGTTCCTGCGGGAAAAGCAGAACGCAAAACCTGTATTTGCTCTACACCATCACTCACCTTTCCTTCAACATCGCTTACCAAGTGCATGACATGACTAAAGTATTCGCAATCCATGTAACGAGTCACTTGAACAGAACCTGGTTTACAAACACGGCCTAAATCGTTACGGGCAAGATCAACTAACATAAGATGTTCACTTTTTTCTTTGGGATCAGAAAGTAAATCTTTTTCCAAAGCTGCATCTTCGTTACTGTCTTTTCCACGACGGCGTGTTCCTGCAATAGGACGAATAGAAGCAATACCTTCTCGCACACGAACAAGACTTTCTGGAGACGAACCCACTAACTGTCGATCTCCAAAATCAAGATACAGTAAATAAGGTGAAGGGTTTACCGAACGAAGGCGACGGTATACTTCAAGAGCACTCGTTTCGCTTTCAAGCTGCAATCTTCTGCTGGGAACTGCCTGAAATATGTTTCCTGCAATAATGTGTTTTTTTAATTCAGAAACTTTGTGCTTATAGTCAGCTTCACTTTGAGCAAGGTCTGTCAAAACACGACAAGGCTTTGGAGCTTCTGGTGGAGCTAAATACGAAAAGTCTAAATCGCTTAAACGAGCAACAAGGGTATCAACTGCTTTTTGTAAATCAATTTGATGTTGTGTGTAGTTGAGTGCAAAAATGTGCAAAGTCTCGGTAAAGTGATCAAAAACAATGTAGACATGTCCTACAATAAATTCACTTTCGGGAATGTGCAGTTCATCGCTTTGGGGAGCAAGGGTAATCGTATCGCAACGAGCACAAAACTCATAGCTTAGGTATCCGACTCCACTTGCGGGAACAGGAATAGTAACGCCTCCCTTTTTTACAGGAAGTTCATTTTGTTTTGCAACAGAAAGCAGCGCATCAAGAATGTCTGTTTTGTCTCTAGCTTTTTCTGAAATATAAGGAACGCGTCTACCGTCAATAATAAATGCAATTCCTTCATCATCTTGAACAATATGAAAGGCTTCTTCTGCAAGCAAAATCGAAAAGCGTTCTTTTCCACGGTTAAAACGGGCACTCTCTAGTATTGCCTTTGCTCCAATTTTTCGGGCAAGTGAAAAAGGAGTATAGCGGTCACTGGGTAACGAAAGATAAATCATGTTTTCCTCTCTTAAACTGTTACTATCTAAAGTAACATACTAACACTTGTTTTTGTTACTGTCAATAGAAACTATACAAATTTTAAAAGATTTTACTTGCGTTATTTGAAAGTTGTGCTATAATTTTGATAGCAACACTATCAAACACCGCTCATGCGGAGTTTTAAGGAGAACACAAATGAACAGAAACAAAACATTTCTCAGCCTTGCATTAACAGCTTTGTTTGCAGCCCTTCCCTTGCAGGCAGTAGAACTTCCCGAAAACACAGCACTTTCAATCACCACTGACTTTGCCTTTTATCCAAAATCTGACTACATAGCAGGTAAAGATCACTTTGCACCTTTGACAGGATTTTACAGCGGTTTGGAAGGTCGCGTTGTAGGAAAATTCACCTACACCATTCCCACACCCTTAGGCGAAAGCTGGTTAGTAAGTGGCGCAAATGTAGAACTTACTTCAACCTTTGAACTTACACCCATTACGGCAAAACCGGGAGTTCAAGTAACATTCACTCCACTGCCTTTTTTAGTTTTTAACGCAGGAACAGAAATAGGAAGTGGTTGGTCTCTCTTTGGATTAAATGGAATTGGAACTTACAATGGAGTTGATGCCTACACTGCTTCTCCGGCGTTTTCACAATGGTTCTGGAAAGCATGGGCTCAGGCAACATTCCAATTTGATACAGGTGCTCTCATTAAGGGAGACTGGTCACATGTTGTTATGCTCTTTACCTATCAAGTCTACTATCATGCACTCTTAGGTCAAGAAAATCAGTCTCTGTGGCTTTGGCAGAACAGTGGCAACAGAGTTAACGGACTTCAGCAATACATGCAGGCGGTTCTTGCCTACCAGATGCCACTTGTGCTTAAACGCGTAGGTCTTATGTTTGAAATGGACGGATATCTTGATGAAAATGCATTTGCAAATCCGCCTTACGACGGAGACTTTATGAGCATTTCTCTGAGCCCACTTTTGCAATTTGAATTCGATTCACACAATTCACTTTCAGTTTTGTTTGGATTTTCAAGCCGCAGAAGCTTTGCCACTTCACACGAAAAAGATGCCCAAGAACCTCTCCTCACCGCTACCGGTCGCGAATGGTACTTTAAGCGTTTGGCTCTGAGCTACACTTACCAATTCTAAAA
>DMQP01000087.1 GCA_003455655.1 Treponema sp.
ATCTGGTGAGGTTGATACTACAACTGGAACAGTTTCAATAGATAAAAATGAAAGAATGAGTATCCTAAAGCAAGATCAAAACGCATTTGATAATGAAACAATTATGGATACTGTTTTACTTGGTCATAAAAGATTAGTAGAAGTAAGAAAAGACAAAGACGCTATTTACGAAAAGCCAGATTTTTCTGAAGAAGATGGCATTAAAGCTGCCGAAATGGAAGCAGAGTTTGGTGAGTTAGGTGGTTACGAAGCAGAAAATCAGATTGAACAAATGCTTTCTGGTTTGGGTCTGGAAGAAGAATTTCATGATCGAATGATGAGCGACTTGGATGAAGGACAAAAAGTTCGTGTGCTTCTTGCTCAGTCTCTTTTTGGCAATCCAGATATTTTGCTTTTGGACGAACCTACCAACGGTTTGGATTTGGAAAGTATTGCATGGCTTGAAAACTTTTTGATTGAATTTGAAAACTGTGTCATTGTAGTTAGCCACGACCGCCACTTCCTCAATGCAGTCTGTACCGTTATTTGCGATATTGACTACGGAAAAATTACTCAGTTTACCGGTAACTATGACTTCTGGTACCAGATGAGCCAAATTATGCAAAAGCAGGCAAAAGATCAGCAGAAAAAACGAGAAGACAAAATGGCTGAACTTAAAACCTTTATTGCTCGCTTTGCAAGTAATGTTTCAAAAGCAGGACAGGCATCAAGCCGTAAAAAAGTTCTTGAAAAACTTGAACTTGAAGAATTGCCCGTTACCAGTCGTAAGTTCCCCTATGTTCATTTCCAGAGTGACCGCGAAATTGGTAACTTTGTTCTTACCGCAGAACATTTGAATGCAAAAGATTCAGAGGGTGAAGTTCTTCTTAAAGATTTTTCTGTTACCATTCACCCCGGAGAAAAAGTTGCTTTTGTTGGAATGGAACACAATGCTATTACTTCATTCTTCGATATTATTTCTGGTGAAAAAAAGAGTGAAGGGGATGATGCTGTTATTAACTGGGGTCAGACAACTATCAGAACTTACATGGGTCGCGACAACAGCAAGTATTTTTCTAACGAACTGAACATTACCGACTGGCTTAAGCAGTTTTCAAAAGATCAAGATGACGCTTATGTCCGTGGATTTTTAGGACGCATGCTCTTTACCGGAGATGAAAGTCTTAAACCAGTTAAAGTTCTTTCGGGTGGAGAAAAAGTTCGTTGTATGCTTTCAAAGATGATGCTTTCTGGCGCAAATGTTCTTATTCTTGATGATCCCACCAATCACCTCGATTTGGAAAGTATTGAAAGTCTTAACCAAGGTTTGGTTCGCTTCGGCGGAGTGGTACTCTTTTCTAGTCATGACCACGAGTTTATTAGTACCATTGCAAACCGAATTATCGAAATTACTCCCAAGGGCATTATTGACCGCATGATGAATTTTGATGATTACTTAAAAGATGAACAAGTTCGTGCTTTGCGTAAAGAATACTATGCAGGTACCGACAAAAAAATAAGGTTCTAACCACAGAAAAGGAGTCTGTTATGAAAAAAGTAAGTGCATTATTGTTATGTGCATGTGTGTCGTTTGTGGCTTTGTTTGCTGCACAAACCGATGAATCTGGTATCTTTACCGTAAAGTATCGCGGTGACAGTGTAATGATCACTGGTTGTAATTATGATAGTGATGTGCATAATTACAAGACAATCTCAATTCCTGCTCAAATTAATGGACTTCCTGTTACCGAATTGGGTGAGTATGCACTTTCTAGTTACGAAAATTACGACCTTGATTCTCTTACTCGCATTGACTTACCCGACACACTTACTAAAATTGGTTACAAAGCTTTTGCTGGTCTTGAAGGCGTTGAAACATTTGTTATTCCCGAATCCGTTACAGAAATCGGAGAAGCAGCTTTTAAAGATTGTTATGCCCTTAAAAGTATTCGTCTTCCTGCTGCATTAAAGGAAATTCCCGAAGACTGTTTTGACAACTGTAATGCGCTTGAAACCGTTCGCTTTGCTACAAATGCAGTGCTTGAAAAAATTGGAGAGTCTGCTTTTGACGATTGTACTTCACTTAAAGAAATAAAACTTCCCGAATCACTTAAGTGTATTGAAGATTACGCATTCGGATGGTGTAGTTCACTTTCAAAAGTTAACATTCCCGTTTCTGTTCGTTACATTGGAAGTTGTGCTTTCCATAACACCAATCTTGAAACAGTTACTATTCCCCGTCCAACTCACATTGCTTACGATGCTTTCGATGAGGATGATGTGCTTATTAAAGTTTTCCGCGACAGTCAGGCTGCTCGCATTTTAGCTGAATATGATTTTAACTTTGTCTATCTTACCGCAGGAAGTTCTCTTGATGTTCCTGAGTATGACGAAGAAGACTACGAACAGTATGAATATAGTTATTACGATGATGACGATTATTACGACAGCGATTACGACTATTATTCTGATGATGAAGAAGACGAAGATCTTCCTCCTATTACCGAAGAACAGTTGATTGATCTTGTTGCATACATTGAGCAGATTGAAAATTCTGGAAATCTTCCTGATGGTTCTGTAGGTACAGAAACAGAAGATGGTTTTATGTATCTTGCTAACGATGACATTACCTATCTTATTTGTGCTGAATCCTATGACTTTCCCTTCTTGTATTACCGCATTGACAGTTATGTAGATTCTGTTCCTAACTTTATCTACGTTCTCTACGGACGCGCAACAGGAAGCAATTTGTGGTACTACGGTTATTCAGCATACATGATCGAAGATGAGCTTGCAGAAGATTATCTTGAAAATACAGATATTGAAGATCGTTGGAACCGTATTAACGGATACGCCATTCCCTATCGTACAACGATTCAGGTAAACGGAAAGACTTATGAAGTCTTGTGTACCGACATTGATGACGATACCGGTACAGGCGACGAAGAAGACGATTAAATTTACTGATATAGGTTTTATATCATACTATTTTATTTGCACGAGGAACTTATATGTACAAAAGCGTTGACCCCAAAGTAGACTTTCCAAAGCAGGAAGAGGAAGTGCTTTCATTCTGGGAGAAGAACGACACATTCAAAAAATCACTTTCTCAGCGTGAGGGTGCTGAAGATTATGTCTTTTATGATGGACCACCCTTTGCAACTGGTCTTCCACACTTTGGACACTTTATTCCGTCAACAATTAAGGACATTGTTCCTCGTTACCAAACCATGCGCGGTAAGCATGTTACCCGTCGTTTTGGTTGGGACTGTCACGGTCTTCCAGTAGAAAATCTTATTGAAAAAGAACTGGGCTTAAACTCAAAGCACGAAATCGAAGCTTACGGTGTTGCAAACTTTAACGACAAGTGCCGTGCTTCAGTTTTAAAATATACAGGTGAGTGGCGTAAAACCATTACACGTATGGGCCGTTGGGTAGATTTTGACAACGACTACAAAACAATGGATCCTGCCTTTATGGAAAGTATTTGGTGGGCATGTAAGTCTCTGTGGGATAAAGGTCTTGTCTACGAAGGTCAGTACATTCTTCCATACTGTCCACGCTGTGCAACAGTTCTTTCGACACACGAAATTGCTCAGGGCTACAAAGAAAAACAAGATCCTGCAATTACCATTCGCTTTAAGGTAACAAAAGCTCCTCAAGCACTTAATGACAAAGACATGGAAAAGGGTAACACCTACTTCCTCGCTTGGACTACTACACCGTGGACTCTGCCTTCAAACTTGGGTCTTTGTATGGGTCCCGAAATTGAATATGTTAAGATTCGCGACAAAGAAAGTGGAGACTTTTACATTCTTGCAGAAAGTCGCTTGTCTGCTTATTACAAAACAGAAGATGCTTACGAAGTAATTTACAAACATCTTGGAAAAGAATTTATTGGTGCTGAATACGAACCACTTTTCCCTTATTTTGCTCAGTACAAAGACCCTGCTAAATGTTCAGAAAAAACAGGTGAACCTTGCAAAGCTGGTGCCTTTAGAATGTTCAATGCAGATTATGTTTCTACAGAAGACGGTACTGGCATTGTTCATATTGCTCCTGCCTTTGGTGAAGAAGATAACAAAGTCTTCCGTGGAAGTGGTGTTCCTAATGTTCAGCCTATAGATGCTGAATGTAAGTTTACTCAAGAAGTAAGCGATTGGGCTGGTATTTTTGTAAAAGATGCAGATAAAGACATTATGGATCGTCTTAAAAAAGAGGGAAAACTGGTTAAACGCGAAACCGTAAATCACCAGTATCCTCACTGTTGGCGATGTGGAAGTCCTCTTATTTATCGTGGAGTAGGTAGCTGGTTTGTTCGAGTTGCAGATCATCATGAAGCACTCCTTCGTGCAAACAGTCAGATTAAATGGCAGCCTGCTCACATAAAAGAAGGTCGTTTTGGAAAATGGCTTGCTGGTAGTCGTGACTGGGCAATCAGCCGCAACCGTTACTGGGGTAACCCCATTCCTATTTGGAGATGTACAGACCCTTCTTGTGGACACAAAGTTTGCGTTGGTAGCCGTGATGAATTAAAACAGCTTTCTGGCGTGTATCCCGACGACTTGCACAAACAGTATGTAGATAAAATAACCATTCCTTGTCCCAAGTGTGGAAAAGAAATGCGCCGTATTCCAGAAGTTTTTGACTGTTGGTTTGAAAGTGGTTCTATGCCCTATGCCCAGCAGCATTATCCTTTTGAAAATAAAGACTACTTTGAAAAGAATTTCCCTGCGGATTTTATTTCAGAAGGACTTGATCAGACTCGCGGTTGGTTCTATACACTTACCATTCTTGCAAGTCATTTGTTTGACAAACCTGCCTTCAAAAACTGTGTAGTAAACGGTATTGTTCTTGCAGAAGACGGACGCAAAATGTCTAAGAGTTTACGCAACTACACCGACCCTGTCGAAGCAATCAACAAGTTTGGTGCAGATGCAATTCGTTTGTTCTTAATGCACAGTGCTGTTGTAAAGGCCGATGAAATTCGTTATAGCGACGAAGGTGTGCGTGACATTCTTAAGAGCATTATTCTTCCTTTGTGGAACAGCTACTCTTTCTTTGTTCAGTATGCAAACATTGACAATGTTACCTGTACTGGTCACGAATTTGATGATCACTTACCTACAAATCCTCTTGATCGCTGGTTGCTTTCTGTTTCTCAGAAAATGATAAAAGATGTTATTGCTGCCATGGAAGATTACGACCTAAGTGCCGCTATTGATCCCTGGTTGTCTTTTATTGATCAGCTTAACAACTGGTACATTCGCCGTAACCGCCGCCGCTTCTGGAAGAGTGGAAGTGATAGCGACAAACTCGAAGCCTATGGAACTCTCTACGCAGCGCTTAAAACCTTTACTCAAGTTGCCGCTCCCTTTATTCCTTTCCTTACCGAAACAATGTGGCAAAACTTGCGTACCGCTGAAGACAAAGAAAGTGTTCATTTGGTTGACTTCCCTGTCTATAACGAAAAGTTCAGAGATCAGGCTTTAGAGTTCCAAATGGAAACTGTTCAAAAAGCCGTTAGTATGGGTCGCAGTCTTCGTAACCAGTTTAACCTTAAAAATCGTCAGCCACTTCAGAGTGTAGCTTTAGTTACCCGCAATGCAGACGAAAAGAAAGTGCTTGCTGCAATGCAAGAAACAATTGCAGAAGAGCTTAATGTTAAGCAGGTTATTTTCCACGAGCGCGAAGATGAACTTGTTGAATACAAAGCAAAAGCAAATTTCAAAGTGTTAGGAAAACAGCTTGGCGCAAAAATGAAGAGTGCCGCAGCCGTTATTGCTCAGCTTACAAATGAACAAATTGCTGCTTTGCTTGACGGACAAAAACTTTCTATTAGTGTAGATTCAACCGATGTAGACCTTACTGCAGAAAATGTAATTGTTGAACGCCTTGAAAAAGAAGATCTCAAAGTTATTAACGATGGAACACTTACCGTTGGCTTGGATACAAAAATTACCGATGAACTTAAGAAAGAAGGCTATGCTCGAGACCTGGTTCGCGGAATCCAAAACCTTCGTAAAGAAAGTGGCTTCGAAATTACCGACCGCATTGAACTTACGGTAAACGGAAGTGAAGTGCTTAAGGGAGCTTTCGAACTTTTCCGTGACTTTATTGCTGGTGAAACACTTGCATCTTCAGTTATTTGGAGCGACAGTGCTTTGTCTTCATCTGTTGATGCAGATGGAGAAACATGGACCTTTAGCGTAAGGAGAAACTAATGAAACGACTGGTATTTGTAGCATCCCTCATAGCGGCATTAGCTTTGACTTCTTGTCAATCAACAGAAGAACAAGCTCCTGCTCCTGAAAGTCCCGCAAAACCGACCTTACAGGAAGTACATCCTCTTTCTCTTTTGGCAGATGATTTTAGCATTTATGTCGGAGTTCCTGTCAAATACCATCAGCAGTTAGTTGCAGACATTATCTGTGCAGAAATTCCAAATCTTTCAAAAAAAGATGCGCTTACTGTGGTAAAACAAATTAATGTTCTCTATGCTGGTTTAGGCACTGTTTCAGACCGATCACTGCTGGAAATTACTGCAGAAGGTACTATTCCATCGCTTGCACAGTCTGTCATTTTTACTCAGAATAACGGTTGGTCAAGCCAAACATATAGGGCTCTTTCTACTCCAGAAGCTTTGGCTAAAGGCTATCCTAACGAGTTTAAATACTACCGTCGCCGAGACACACGCTTTCAAGTAGGACTTCCTTCTCAAAAAATTATTGCTGTAGCTCGTGACCTTGCACCCCTGTTCGAAAACTATGCAGTTAGACAAGCACCTGAAGCAACAAATTACAATGCTTGGGTTGACATTTCTATTAACGGTGGTCAAGACATTCGCTTTTACATTACAAAGCCTGGACAGTACTTGCGTAATCTTTTAGGAAGTGACATTTTAGGTAGCAATGAAGTGTTTGGTTACCTTACTTACAAGCCTGATGCTTCTAATCCTTCTGCCTATAGTGGTAACTATGTGCTTACATTCGATTTGCGCTGTACTTCTTCTCGTACGGCAAGAACACTGTTTGCAGCATTACAACTTTCTTTAGGTCTTATGGGTGGCGACATTCGCATGCGTGATGACACAACACTTGAAGTAAGCGGTCTAGAAATTACCGAAAAGAAATTGATCGATCTCTTTACTCGTGATCCCATAACAGGAAAACACTTTGAGGTAAATGCCGATGGTACGGTTACCACGACAAACCGTTAGTTTTTTTGCCGCATTTTTCTGTGCACTTGCTCTCAGTGCTTGTGCAGGTATTCCTGGCGAAAGTGAAAAAAAAATACAAACTCTTTACCGTGAGTTTTATTCTCTTGGTCAGGAATACGAAAGTGTAAAAAACTATGACCGTGCTATTTCTTGTTACGAAAAAGCATGCCAAGACAAAACTTTATATGACAGTGCTTATTACAGAATAGGTCTTTGTGCTGTTCAACAAAAAAAATGGAATCTTGCAGAAGAAGTTTTTACCTACTTTGTAAAAAAAGATCCTCAAAATACGACTCTTCTTTTATCTCTTGCTTATGTGCAAGCTCAATCAGGTCATCTTGAAAAAGCCGCAGAATCATATCAGTCGCTTTATCTTGCAGATAACAATAATGCTTCTGTGCTTAAAAACTATTGTGCGGTACTTATTGAACTAAAAGAAAATGAAAAAGCAAAGGAAGTTCTGGATGAACTTGTTCAGAAATTTCCTGATGACTCATCCATCCAGTTGCTTCGTTCAAAAATTTCAGAGTGACTTCTGTACTTCGCCAGCTAAAAAGTTTCTGTATTTATCTGGGTTAACACGGAAAGCAATAATCTGTTTTCCTTCTTCCTTCATAGCGTGCTTTAAGGCCTGTTCAGATTCGTTTGCAAGACGTTCTGCAGAAATAAGTCGTAAAGAGCGTGAAGAAAGACCGATTGCTGGTTTGCAAGTAAGGTTTTCGAAAGCAAGTTCTCGTTCCAGTTTGTCGTATAACATTTCTGCGCGTTTAAGAGCAGTGTCAATGTCAAAGCCCATAATAATACAACAACCGTCGTTTCCGTTTTCAAATACAAGATCGTTAAATCCTGCTGTTTCACGAATTGCTTCGAGTAGTTCTTTTTTAGCAGGGTTGTCAGTAACCAGTCCTGGTACATGCACGGTCATCAGTGTCAGATCTAAATCCGCAGCAGCTGCCCGTTCTAGTTCACTTTCAAGACGAGGCTTCATGTAGGCTTGCCAACCAAATCCTGTTGCTGGAGAAAAGAGTCCGTTTTCTGAACTTGTTTGCTCT
>DMQP01000077.1 GCA_003455655.1 Treponema sp.
GAAGCCTTTAGTGCAGATGTTTCCCACGAGTTTAAAAATCCCCTTGCGGCAATTCGTTCTTCTGCAGAATTATTGCAAGACACTTCAATTAGTCAACAAGAACATAAACAGTTTACAGATGCAATACTTGATGAAGTTACTCATTTACAGTCACTGCTAACGGGAGTACGCAGAATCTCGCGCATAGACGGTGGCATTGAGCAAGAACTTCAAGAAGAAATAGATGTACAGACATTCATTCAAAATGTAAGTGCTCGTGTGCAAAAAGCATATCCTCAGACTTGCATAACAACTGAACTTTCACAAACAAAAACTGCAAAACTAAATGGAGAACTTTTTGATCGTCTACTTTCGAATCTTTTAGAAAACGCAGCAAGTTTTGCAACACAAGTTTATGTAAGCGCAAACATTGAAACGAAAAAGCAGACAAAACTTTTTCTAACGGTTAGCGACAACGGTCCTGGCATAAGCGAAAGTGAAAGTAAAAAAATATTTAACCGTTTTTATTCAACAAGAACAAACAGCGAAGAAAGTTCACATGCACATACAGGCTTAGGTCTTTCAATTGTAAAAGCCATTGTAGATGCTTACGAGGGAACAATAACCGTCAGTCGCGATGCACAACTGGGTGGCGCAAAGTTTGAAGTAATGCTTTCTCTAAAATAACACTTTTTTGACACAATTCTGCCACAATCTTCTGTTAGCATAACATCACAACACTAATGGAGGATTCACATGATTGAACCAAAAAAATTTTCTGGAATTGGATTAAAACTTATTTTTATTGCTTTAGTATTTGTAGCTCTTCTTATAGGGCTGTTCTTTATGAACGCAAAACTAAGTGACCGAGAGTATACCTACAATGATGCAGTTGAAGAAATATCAGAATCAGCTGGAAATTTCTTTTCGCTTGAAGGGCCATACATTATTATTCCTGTAATACGAACTTGGTACACAGAACACAGCGTCGGAGAAACAACTGTCCGTGAAAAAAATCAGACAAAAGAATATGTTACCGTCTATGCAGAAAAAGCAAACCTTGACGCAAACATTAAAACACAAGAACGAACGCTCGGCATTTATTCTTCACCAGTGTACACAGGAACGCTCGACATAAGTGCAAGTTTTATTGTTCCCTACGAAAGCAACGAAGAGTATGAATACTTGTTTGACCAAGCAGAACTTATTTTAGACACAAGGCAGAAGAATTTGTGTGCCCATCCAGTATTCAATTTAAATGGAATAGAAACGGTAAGCGATGCTATGCAAGCAGAATCTAAAGAACCTTCATATACTGTCATTGGAAGCACATGCACTGTTAGCAGCGGTAAAAACATTTTTTCTACTCATATTGAATTAAAGGGTGCAAGAAGTTTTTGCATAACCCCTGTTTCAAAAGAAACAAAACTATCTGTAACTTCAGACTGGGCTTCTCCTGGTTTTACAGGCTTTGACTATTTGCCAGACACGCGTGAAATTTCTTCAGACGGATTTACTGCTCAATGGAACATACCCTTTGCAGACACGAGCGCACAGTTGGGGTTCCGCCTAGTACAGCCTGTCGACTTGTACAAGCAACTAGACCGTGCCTTTAATTACGGATTTTTGTTTATTCTTGTTCCCTTTATTGTCATGTTCCTCTTTGAAATTTTTGCAGACATTGTATTGCATCCAGTACATTATCTTTTGTGTGGAGCAGCAACAGTTATTTTCTTTTTACTCTTGTTAGCACTTTCTGAACACTTACCCTTTGTTGCTTCTTACCTTATTGCAGCATTTGCATCGGCATTACTAACAAGCATTTACCTTGCGTCAGTTACTGGAAAATTCAAAATAGGAGCATCAATGATTTTACTGTTCAGCGTACTGTATGCCTATCTCTACCTTTCACTTAAGTCAGAAGATTATGCTTTCTTAATAGGAACACTCTTTGCCTTCTGTGTACTTGCAAGTGTCATGTTCTTAACAAGAAAAGTTAACTGGTCTTCTTTACACGGAAGCGAAGTTGAAGCAAAAGCAAAAGAATAAATTCTTTAAGGCGCTGGGTTAAAGTTAGGCCACAAGAAAATTCCTGAGGTCTGTTAACAAATACTCAGTCGCCTTTGCTGACTTTCACGATAAGTCTTTCAAAAGTGCTATTTTAATTTGACAAAATGCAAAAACCGTTGGATAATATAAGTATGGCAGATATTAAAGACATGCTTCCGGCAGATTTTGATTCTTTCTCTCAAGATGCAGACTACCTGTGGAATTCTATTCTTAAATCTCCGCAGCGTAACAAAGCTGACCAAGAACAATTTGTACTTACGCTAGAGCGTTGTATTTCGTATCTGAATGCACTTAAAATTGAACAAATAAAAGCAATCTGTTTAGTCGATGACATGGCAGAAAAAGTTTCAATGATTATAGATCTCAAAGATTATGTTTACCAGTCACTCATTGAAGAATGGAATAACACGCTCTCTTAATCAATTACATAAGAGCCGTCTTTAAACTGTATCATCTTTTCCTTGCACAAAGCTTTTGCTGCTTTTTCTAACCGTTCCATATCAATACTTTCTACAAGGCTCACTTCTTCAAGTACTATGTGTTTTTTTTGTGAAAGTTGTCTCAGTATTGCTCCCCTTGCTTGCCGAAGAGAACCTTTAAAAGCAGACTGTTTGACATAGCCTGCACTTTTTCGAGAAGGATTTACCGTTACCTTTTTTAACTCTGATCCGTAATCCATAAGAGCATAATACCATTGTCGCGGATTATTTTTGTCCAGCGTTTTTTCAATAAGTGGCAACAGTTGACTATCAGAAACAGCTTCTTTTGTTTCAGAAAAAAAGAAATGCAAATACACAGAGCGAATGTTTGTTTCAATAAACACATGCGGTTGATTAAAAGCAAAAGTTGCAATGGCTCGAGCAGTGTAAGGTCCTATTCCCGGAAGTGCATCAAGTTCTTCTACATCTTGGGGAACAGAACCCTTATATTTTTTGCAAATTTCAATACAAGCTTCATGTAAGAATTTAGCGCGTCGGTTGTAGCCTAATCCACTCCAGACAGAAAGCACTTCTGAAAGTGAAGCCTTTGCAACATCTTCTACAGTCGGAAATTGTGTAAGCCACTGTTCATACTTTGCAACAACACGAGCAGTTTGTGTTTGCTGCAACATAAACTCGCTTACTAAAATAGCATAAGGGTCGCTGCTTGTGCGCCAGGCAAAAGTGCGTCCTTGTTCTTTATAGTTTTGCAGTATGGCTTTGCAAAACGAATCATAACGCATGAGCAATGCCCTTAAAGTCTTCGATTGAATTATAGCCTTTGCGTTTCATAAAAGCAGAAAGACCTTCTGTTATATCTTTTGCAACATGAGGATTTGTAAAGACA
>DMQP01000173.1 GCA_003455655.1 Treponema sp.
TTTATTAAAATTATAGAAGTTAGTCTGCGTCTTTTTCCTTAAGCACTGCAAGGAAAGCACTCTGAGGAAGTTCAACATCTCCGGCCATAAGCATACGCTTTTTACCCTCTTTTTGTTTTTCCAGCAACTTGCGCTTACGAGTAATGTCACCACCATAACATTTTGCCAAAACATCTTTACGAACAGGATTAACTGTTTCGCGAGCAATAATTTGACTGCCAATAGCTCCTTGTATTGCAATTTTAAACTGCTGACGAGCAATTTCATCTTTAAGACGTTCGCACACTTTTTTTGCTCTTTCAACAGCACTCTGTCTAAAACACAACTGAGCAAGGGCATCTACACTTTTTCCGTTAAGCAAAATATCTATCTTTACTAAGTCTGTAGGACGATAGTCTGTAACTTCGTAATCAAAACTGGCGTATCCGCGACTGTAGCTTTTGAGTTTGTCGTAAAAATCAAAGAGCACTTCTGCAAGGGGCATGTCATACGTAAGTTCAACACGCTTTTCATCAAGATACTGCATGTTAGTTTGGGCACCACGCTTTAGTCGGCACAATTCCATAATTGAACCTAAGTATTCAGCTGGTGTGATAATAGTTGCTTTAATATAGGGTTCTTCAGCAGCTTCAATTTTTCCATCTGGATAATCGGCAGGATTGTCTACCCATTGCTCTTCTTTACCAGCAGCACGAACTTTATAACGTACAGAGGGAGCTGTAAAAATAACTACTTGATTAAAGTCTCGCTCCAAACGTTCTTGAACAATTTCCAAATGAAGCAGTCCTAAAAATCCACAACGGAAACCGTTACCTAAAGCAAGCGAATTGTCTTTTTCATACACCAAAGACGCATCGTTTAGTTTTAGTTTTTCCATTGCATCTTTTAGTTCTTCATAATCATTTGAATCAATAGGATAAATTGACGAAAAGACAACGGGTTTTACTTCTTTAAATCCAGGAAGCGGTTGTGGTGCAGGATTTGATGCAAGCGTTATAGTGTCACCAACACGAACATCTTGAAC
This sequence comes from Treponema sp., assembly GCA_003455655.1. Classification (GTDB taxonomy): domain Bacteria; phylum Spirochaetota; class Spirochaetia; order Treponematales; family Treponemataceae; genus Treponema_D. The sequence goes on from DMQP01000173.1 coordinate 1,025, forward strand.
CGTTTTAATGCCAGCAATAATGTAACCAACATCACCAGCTTCAAGCACACCTGTTTCTTCAAACTTTATTTTAAATATTCCAACTTGCTCTACTTTGTATTCAGTGTTGCTGCTCATTAAACGAATTACATCACCTGTTTTAACTCTGCCGTCCATAATGCGAATGTGAACAATAACACCTCTGTATTCGTCGTAATGACAGTCGAAAATCAATGCTTTAAGCGGAGCATTTACATCACCTGTGGGAGCAGGAAATTTTGTAACAATTGCTTCCATAAGGTCATCAATACCCTGTCCTGTCTTTGCACTTACCAACTGAGCATCAGCAGAATCTAAACCCAAGTCGTGATCTATCTGATGCTTTACACTTTCCACATCTGCACTGGCAAGATCAATTTTGTTTATAACAGGAACAATTGTCAGATCCTGTTCAAGCGCAAGATACATATTACTTACTGTTTGACTTTCGACACCTTGTGTTGCGTCAATTAAAAGCAAGGCTCCTTCGCACGAAGCAATAGCACGGCTTACTTCATAAGAAAAGTCTACGTGACCAGGAGTATCAACAAAGTTCAATTCGTAATCATGACCATCTTTAGCATGATAGGGAATTGTTACCGCTTGACTTTTTATAGTAATGCCTCGTTCACGTTCTATATCCATGTTATCAAGAATTTGATTCATCATCTGACGGTCTTCAATAATTCTTGCCTTTTGAATAAGTCTGTCTGCAAGGGTTGATTTACCATGATCAATGTGAGCGGTAATACAAAAGTTTCGTTTGTATTTTAATTCAGTCATAATTCCACCTAAAAATAGTACGGGCTGTCAAGTTGAGCACTAAGGGCCAGAGCCATTTCAAGCCAGCCGTTTTTGCGCCGTTTTGTATAGACCGTTACATATATATACGATTTTGTTGGATCAAATTCAACACCGACTATTTGCACAGTATCGCTTTCCGAAAAATCAAGTTCATCTGCAGTACTGGCTTTTAACACTTTGCTTATAGCATACAATTTCTTTGTAGTAGAAGCTCGCACTAATTCCATTCCAAACAGAGGAAGCATTGAATGTTCGAGCAAATCGGTTTGATACACTTCATAACCTGGCTGTTTTGGTCGAGAAGAAAGACAGACTAAAAGTGTTTCTTCAGTTTTATCTTCATGACGAACCTTTACCTTTACTACGGTTTCGCTTTGAAACTGCATAAACTTTTGGTGTAAATCTTCCAGCGAAGAAACGGTATGTCCATCGAAAGCAATAATTACATCTCCAGCTTTTATGCCACTTAAACAAGCACTGCCACCTGGCATAACATACTGAACAGCAACGCCTTCATTTGAAACATTAGCTCCAGGAAGACGTTCTGTTTTTCCGTAAGCACACATCCACGGATGCACTCGTTCTCCACCAGCATACAAAAGCGGAAGTTCGTATCGTAAGTATTCAACAGGAATTGCGAAGTTAAGTCCCTGATAATTTTCTACACCAGCAAAAACAATTGCTTGAACTTTTCCTTGAGCGTCAATTAACGGACCGCCAGAGTTTCCGCTGTTAACTGCCGCATCGATTTGAAAAACAAGACCTTCGGTAAAAAGTCTTCTGTCTTTTGCAGAAATAACTCCACTGGTAAGTGTTCTGTCCAAACCTAAAGGAGAACCTATAGCATAGACTTTATCTCCTACATCTAAGTCTGAACTAAAACCCAATGAAAACACGTAAGGAGCATTTACTTCTGCTTTTAAAAGTGCAAGATCAAGCACTGAATCCCAACCGACAACCTTTGCAGGAATACGAGTTTCCGGATCGTCTGCAAGTTTAATGTACAAGCGAGCATAGCCTTCGTAGCTGGGGTCTACCATTGAAGCAATAACATGGTGATTAGTAACAATATAACCGTCGTGTGAAATAAAAAAACCGCTTCCTAACATTGCGTCTTGAACACCCATACCGCGTTCAACTTTAAAACCCTTATCAACAAGAACAGTAACGGTTCCCTTTATATACTGAGACACACGACTTGATGCAGAACTTTCGTTATAAATACCAGGTGCATCACGCAAGCAAATTGTTTCTAGACTTGCACGAGAAAGAGAGAGAGAAGAAAGCTGTTTATAATCGCACGACTCAAGTGAAATGTAACAACGTAATGCTGTCTGCCAATCTTCTTCAAGAACTGCTTTTTCGTATTCTTCAACAACAGCCTGCTGGCTCCTCTCTAACATTTGTTGTGCAAGAGACGAGTTTTGTATGTGACTTGTAAGCAAAAGGGCACGCCAAAGCGCACGAGTATTCATTTGTATTTTTAAAAGGCCTTCTATGCGTTCACATTCAGTAGCAGCAATACTTTCACTTGTGTAATCAACTAAATCGTATTCTTTAATGCCAGCTGTTTTGTCAAAGGTTCTACAAGAGCACAAGAGTACGGCACACACAAAAAACAGAGCCGCACTTTTTTTTACAGACATACTATTCCTCATCATCGAATGTATATACAGGAACAAGCGTTGCATAGTAATTGTTACCAACACGAACAGCAAGTGCTTGTTCACCACTATAATGAACAATCATGCTTACACCCTGAGAGCCAGTTGCATCGAGTTGACGAATTGCTTCTTGTGCAAGTTTTTGCGAACCAGGTGTGTCTATCCAGTACAAGCGAGATGTTCCTTCTCGAGTAATAAGAGACTGACCGTTTCCATTTTCGACAGCAATAGGAACACCATCTACTGAAGTAACAGTCACTAACTGTTTTTGCGTTTGAACATAAAACTGTGCTTCTTCAATAAGGGGTTCTTTTTCGCCAAAGGTATTTGTCTTTCTGGGGTAGCGAGTAGAACGAATGTCCCACAGGCCGTCAGCATCTAAATCCCAAGAAGTAATTTTTCCTTCATGGGGAAGATACTCTTCAATAAATTCGGGAATCGTGTCTCCGTTAGAATCAATTTGAATAAAGCTTAAGAAAAATCCACTGCCACTTCCCGGAGTTCCAAAAAGATTAGTCATGACCGATTCTTCATCTTCTAGGCAATGCACTGCCATAGTTCCTTCGTAATCGTATCCATACACTTCAGTTGTTTCGAATGTACCATCACCGTTTGCATCAACTCTGCGAGTATAAGGGAAGCCGTCTATAAACTGAGTGTGAGCATAGGTAACTCCATCTACTGCATAATTTGCAAACTGTAACTTTCCATCAAGCACTGTAAACGTAACACTTGCACCTTCTCTTTCTTTTGAAGGCATTGTGTATTCATAACATGCAGTCATTAAAAGATCGTCTGTTACTGGTTCTGCATCGGGAATAAGCGAGGGAAAATAAAATTCAGCACCAGTGTTTGCAGCAATCACTTGATCTATACTTATAGAAATAGGAGACCAAAGTACTTCATCGCGTACAAGACTGAAGGTAAGTTTTGTGTCTCTAGAAGCATTTTGATACACCGCTGAAGACAAATAAGGATATGTGTCCCAGTCAACTTCCAAACCTGAAGGCGGAATTTTTGCGTGAATGGGAAGTCCAAAGTCTGCAATTATTTGCCAGTCTATAATGCCATCTTGATTTTTGTCGTACATAATGTTTTCTGGGCGACCACGATAGTACTTGATGTACATGTTAACTATACCGTCATTGTCGCTGTCTACGGTAAGCATTCCCTCAAAAGCAGTAAAGTATGTATTTGCAGCTGCCTTAACTTCTGTTTCGGTAATGAGGGGAACAAAAGCTTTGAGTGTATTCCAATCAATTTCTACATCTGCAAAGGAACGAATATAATCCAGAGCTTCTCTTTGCGATAAAAGTCCCTGTTGCAAAGCAGCTCCTGCATACAGGGGATGACGCAATCCTCGTGCGTTGAAGGACTGCAACATACGCTTTTGTTCTTCACCGCGAGCAAAAAGAGCAGCATATATTTCAAGTTCTGTATCTTTGTCGGGAGCAGCGGCGGCGTATTGTGAAATTTTTGTAAAGAAAAAATCTGCAAGGCGACGAACTTCTGCGTTTATGCTTTGCGGAGATTCTGACTTATAAAACAAAAGAGGAAAGCGTGTATCTAAGGGATAGATTTTTCGGGCACTGTCAATTTTTGCACGAGCTTTTGCAACAGAGTCGGGAGTTGCCATGCGGTAGTATGCCTTAGCCCGAATGTATTCAGCATCTGCAGAATAAATAAGCGGACTTGCATCTAGTATGGCAGGAACACTTGCATAACTTCCTGTGTCGCACAAAAGATCTGCATACAAAACACGCGCACTGTCACGGTTGTAATCGACCCAATCTCCTGTGGTAAGTGCTGTTTGTACTAACGGAAGAATTTCTGCTTTTGAGTCACCCAAAGCATTTTTAGCGGCTGCAAGCATGTAGTAAAGATCTGAAATGGTACTGTCATAGGCAATACCCTGAGAAGCAAGTGATTCAACAGCTTGCCATGAATGGGAAGAGGCATATTCTTTTGCAAGTGAAAGACAGCGTAAAGCGGTTCTACGGTTAGCTTGTTCTGCAGTGTCTGACTGAGACCAGAGAGGCAGTGCAAGGGCTAAAAACACACATGCAAAAACAAAAGTTTTTTTCATCATTCATTCCTCAATAGAGCAGCTTAAGTCACAAGCCAATTTTTTAATCCACACAACTCGCCCCAAATGCACATAATGTTCATCTGAGTATGCGACAAATCTTGCAAGAGGGGAACTTGCGTTTTTTTACTACCGGCTTTCCATGCATCAAGAATACCACTTACAGAGCGCATATTTCCAGAAGCATCACGGATGCAATCTCCGCTTACAAAAGAGCGAAGACCCACAGGGAAACCTGTATTGCAAAGCCTAACCGAAAGTCCTGTTGTTTTTTCAGTTACGCAGACTGTCGTGTCATTTAAAGGAGTGGCACAAAAGCACCACTGACCAACACAGACACTTTGTCCTTGGTACAGTATAGCAGAGAATGCGCTTTCTGTAACCACCTTCTGCACTTTTTGTACACTAATCGTCTCTGCAGTCACGCAAAGGGAAAGTCCCGCCGCGGACAGAGAACGCTTTTTGCCGTCAACCAAACACTGCTGTGCAAAAGAACAAATGTCTTGTATAAAGCCAAAGGGTATGCGTTCTTTCGTTAGAGGCGACAGTGTGCGGTAAAGCAAACGGCGACGAAGTGCAGGCATCTGTTTGCAAAAAGCGGCGGTGTTAAGGTTTAAAGCAGTAGCTTGAACTTTTGCGTCATTTCTAAGCACTATTTCTTTTTCTGCACTTAGGGTAAGTTCATGCAGTACTGCTTCGTCAGCAAGCATTTTTTGCGAAAGACTGTCAACACTTTTCTGCCAGCCTACAAACAAAGTATCTAATAAAGGAACAACAGAAGAACGCACGCGGTTACGCAAAAAGGCTGTATCTGCGTTAGTACTGTCAGTACAAAAGTTTTGATTTTTACGCGCAAGGTAAGATTCTACGTCTTGACGAGTTACGGTTCTTAAGGGACGAATAAAGGGCTTACGCACTAAGGGAATACCAGCTAAGGCTTCGGCTCCACTTCCTTGAATAAAGCGCATAAGAAGCGTTTCTATATGGTCAGAAAAAGTATGTGCTGTGCATAAAGCTGGAAGTGAATGTTCACTAATAAATTCTTCAAAAAGTTGATAACGAACAAAACGAGCGGCTTCTTCAATACCGCAATCTCTTTCTAAGGCAACCTGCTCTATTGTTCCCCGAGGAATTGTTTTTTTTGTACAGTCAACGGCTAAGCGTTGGCACAATGCTTCAACAAAAAGCGCATCCTTTGCCGTTTCTTCTTCTGGGCGTAAATTATGATTTACCGTAATAACATAAAGTTTTGTCTCTGGCAAAAGAATATGATGTAAGGCAAGGAGCATGCTCACAGAATCTGCACCGCCAGAGACAGCAAGTCCTAAAGCATTACTCTTACCGCCTATTTCTTCAAGGCAGGTTTTTAAGCAAGAGGAAACAGAAGCTTCAAAACTATCAGATATATGCGCCATATAAAAAAAATCCTTCCCGAGCAAATCAGGAAGGAATAAATCAGACTAACTGCTGCTTATTTTTTAGGAGGAGCAACAGAAATAATAACATCCTCTGCTGGGTTAAGAACGGTAACTTTGTCGCCAAGGTTTAAATCCTTAACAAGGAACTTTTCACCGATTTTGATTGCAGAAACATCTGCGGTAATAGATGCGGGCAAGTCCTGGGGAAGTGCCTTAATTTTAACCTGGGGAACGTGCTTAACCATAAAGCCACCCTGGAGAACACCAGCAGGAGTTCCTGCGTAATGAATCTTAAAGGTATAAATTACAGGTTTTGTTCCGCTTACGATATGGAAATCGGCATGAAGGTTTTTGTCTGTTTTAATGTCATACTCAGTTGACTGAATAAATGCCATGTTATCCTGACCGTCGATTTTCAGATTAATTGTGGTTGACGGAGTGATTGTACGCCATACCTTTGAAAATTCCGCTGCGTCAATTTCGAGCATTACGGATTCACCCTTTTCGTTGTATGCAATAGCCGGAAGTTTACCTTGGTCGCGAAGACGCTTTGCCACACGTTTACCAGTTTCCTTACGGGTCTTTGCATTGATTACCATTTGTTCCATTACAAAAGCTCCTTAAAACATTCTATTACAGTGTTTTTAGCTGGGACGGCTGGATTCGAACCAGCGGAATGACGGCACCAAAAGCCGTTGTCTTACCACTTGACGACGTCCCAAAACACAAAAAGCGATTACTCGCTATCTGCACTACTTTCATTCGGGCCAACAAAATTGCCCGCAGCATACTCCGCAAGAATTTTGTCTTGCAGTTCAATTCTAAACTCAGGGCTTACCGGATGCGCAATATCTTTATATTCGCCAGTTGCTGTCTTACGACTGGGCATTGCAATAAAGGGCCCTGATTTACCTTCGATAATTTTGATGTTGTGAACAACAAAGCACTCATCAAATGTTACCGTAACGTATGCCTTTAACTTTCCTTCATCTTCGACCTTACGGATCCTTACTTCCGTAACATGCATACTTTGTCCTCCATTTTTTTTACTTTTGCATTACAGAACCATTACTTTCCACTTTGAAGAAAGATTCTGTTGTGCACGTAGCGCACACTCTCGTCTTTCAAAAACACCATACACCGTTGAGCCAGAACCGGACATCTCTACAAAATCTGCACCGTTTTGGCGCAAATCTGCGAGAGCTTTCCCTATTACGGGACATCTTCGGACGACACAGGGCGTAAAATCATTTTTGAATGTCCAAGCATGGACGCCCATGGAGTACAACTGAGCAAGCGGTAGTCGAACCGTCTCGTCGGACACGGCATCTTCATCTACCCACCGGTAAGCCTCTGCTGTAGAGACTTGCACACCAGGAAAAAGAAGCAGTACCGTGAAGTCATTTCGGGCAGGAATTGCAGAAACATGTTCTCCACGTCCTTCTACAATTGCAGCGTAAGGTTTACCTTCACCCGCCTCTAAAAGAGCATGAGTAAAGAAAAACACATCGCTTCCTACCTTCGATGCAATGGTCTCAAAAGAAACTGCATCTAAATGCGTACCAAACAAACTGTCAATGGATTGTATAAAAGAAGAAGCATCACTTGAGCCGCCCCCCAATCCACCGCCGGAAGGAATACATTTTGTAAGCGAAACGCTCACACTCTGTTCCATGCCAGTCAGCACGCAGAAAGCTTTGTATGCAGCAGTGATTGTGTTTTGAGCAGGAAGTTCCATACCCTGACACGACACCGTACAAGAACCCTTCCCTTTTACAAGGCTGACCTGTAACTCATCAAAAAGATTTACGGTCGTAAAGATGCTCTCTATACCGTGATATCCGTCATTACGTTTTGGCAAAACATGCAAACCGAGGTTTATCTTTGCCGGTGCACTGACGGTGACACTGTCCATACAGTGCGTTATATTACCGCAAATGCACTAAAAATGTCAACTCCCCTTAAAGGTACTTATTGACAAATATGCAAGTCTCAATTACCATAGCACCAAGGAGTTACCATGGAAGACGATTTCTACCTTGCATCTTTTTCTGCATTTGATGATGAAGACGATTTTGAAGACAATGACTTTGACGAAGAAGATGACTATGATGATGAATACGATGATGACGACTTCGAAGACGATGACTACGAAGACGACTTCAACGATGATGACGAAATCGAAGATGACTACGATGACCCCTACGACGATCAAGAACCAGAAGATGGTTACGACAATCGCCGCCGTCACTTCGATGATGAACTGTATGGTGACGACGAAGATGATATAGAAGACGACAGTGATCCTGCCGACTTAGACTAACGCAACTTCTTTGCAGCATGCCAGAGTTTTTCCAAATCGTAAAAGTCTCTGGCCTCCTGTGTCATAAGGTGAACAACAACAGTTCCAATATCAATTAAATTCCATTCATCTCCCTGTGCCGTCTTGTGTGACACTTGATGAATTTCCATGTCATGGGAACCAACATATTCTTTTACTTGCCGATACAAGCCCTGCCAGTGTGCACTACTGGTAACAGTTACAATTACAAAATAATCAGTCCAGCTATTCAACTCTGAAACATCAAGAACAGTTACATTCTGACCTTTTCCATCTTCCATAAGTTGAGCAATTTCCAATGCTTTTTCTGCTTCTGTCTGTGCCATACTATTCCTCCGCCCTGACGTATCCGCCGCGAACATATGTTCCGTCAAAATCTTTTCCCAGTATCAGGGTAAAATCTACATCAGTTCCTTCAGAAGAAGACATTAAATCCGAAAGAACTTCTTCGTTTTCTATATTTTTACATCTAATAAAATCAGCAAGTGACTGAACAACTTGTTCATCGCCAATGTGATTTATTAAAAGTGTATGCTCTACATCGCCTTCTATTTCTTCACCTTCTGCAAGGTCTCCGTATTTAATCAAATATCTGCGATAGGCATTACTTTCATCTGCGTTTGAAATAGCAAGAATGTCGTATCCTGCACCACGCAATAATTCTGCGGTGTTACTTGCAAGACCAGCTCTTGATGTTCCGTTAAAGACATCAATAACATATACGCGGTTTTGCATCAAACCGTTAAGCAAAGAACTTTCCGAAAGTTTTACCGCATTCTGTATGTGTTCACCTTCAAGATGAGGGAACAAAAGAATTTGTCCGTCAACAGTACGAAGTGTTCCTACAATCGACTGAGGAGTAAGCGTTGAACAATCGACTTCACTCATCAAAGAAACAAGTGTATGAAAATCGGACTCTTGCAAATTTGATTTCATGTGAGAACTGAATATGGGAAAGTTTTTCTTGTCGGTAACAACAGTTCTATTTTCGTTCAAAGCAGAAAGAAAAGAAACTGCAACTTCCTGCCGACGCTTTTCTCGGTCAGAACCTGCTTCGTCTGGTAAAAGATATGACATGTAAGTCTGCACTTTATCGCCATCAAGATTTACTGCTCCACTGGGTAAAAGCCAGCGTTCTCCAGATTCACCATGAGCATCAACTGGAGAAGGAATAAAAACTTTAATTCCTCCCAACAAATCGGTAAGCAAACCAAAGTCATCGATGTTTATTTCGATTGAATACGGAAGTTTTTCTTTAGGCATAAGAAGTTTTTGAATTTCTGTTCTATATGCTTCAATGCCTTTTTCTTTATACACAGTGTCTATGCGGTCAACACGACCTTCTGTATCTTCTGTTGCAAGAGAAGTATAAATAGCACCAACATTTCCTGCAATTTCAAAGAGTGCCCCTTTTTTTGTTTCTGGAGAAAACAAAAATAAATCGGTTGCAAGCGCTTGATCACCATCGTGCAAAACAACAAGTACTTTAACAACTGCACTTTCACCGAGGTTAGCAGTAACATCATCGGTACGAAGCGAAACCGCAAGTACTACAATAAGAGAAATAAGAATAAGCAGAATACCTAACAGGAAGAATGCATTTTTCTGCTGAGAACTTAATTTTTTCATTGTGCACCTCCGTTTGAAGCTTTCTGAATATCGCGAATAAGACTTTCTCTAAAAGCGAGTGTCTGAGCAACAACTGGTTTATTCTTTGATTTTTGATATGCAATGTTTTCATCAAGAACAGTAAGACACATTTGATCTAAAGACATAGTGTAAAAGGGTTCACGATATTTTTGATTAGACTGAGGTCGGCCAGGCTCAATTTTATCTGCAATAAAAATAATTTTTGCAAGAGGTCTCATTTTTTCACAACCTAAAGTGTGACGAGCAACTGCCTGCAAGATGTCAGTATCATCAACACCAAAATCACGAAAGAGTTTTACTGCTGCAGCTCGGCCATGAAGTAAAAGCGGTTTTTGTTTTTCTATTTCAGAAATGGGACGATTGTCATGAGCAGCAAGAGAAAGTAATGTCTGGTCATCGAGGTCACGGCACATGTCATGAGCAAGACCAGAAAAGTATCCCTTCCATGGATGAATATCAAAGAGTTCGCATAGAATCATTGCAGTTTGAGCAACTCGTTCGCAGTGTTCGTAACGACTGGGCTTTACTGACGCAAGCGTAAACTTACGCACTTTTTCCATAAGTTCAACGTTGTTTATATCCATACAGATTCCTCCGTAAGATAAAATCATAAACTTGAGCTGGCACTAAAAACTTAAAGGCTTTTCCTTCTGCAATTCGAGAACGAATGTCTGTACTGCTTATAGAAAGCATAGGATTTTCCAATTGCAGTGCATGATCAAAAAGAGGATCATCTTCGGGTGCAAACTGTTCGGGAGCAAGTGTATTTGCATAAGCACCAACTGCTTTATTTGCGTGACGACTCATGCGTTCATTGTCTTTATCGGAAGGACGACGAGCAATAATAATTTGACACAATTCAGAAAGTTCTTTTGCATGATTCCACAAATGAAATCCGGGTAAAAGATCATCTCCCATAATAAGACCAATTTTTTCTGTAAGTTTTGATTGATACTTTTTTTGCAAATAGTTTATAGTGTCGAAGGTATAAGAAATGCCCTGTCGTTTAATTTCGCAATCTTCTGCTACAAAGCGGCTATCTTTTTTGCAAGCTGCCTGAACCATTTGAAGACGGCGTTCTGCACTGGGAGCATCGTTCATTTGTTTGTGAGGTGGTGTGTGTGTTGGAATAAAGAGCACTTTGTCGTAACCCAACTGAACACACACTTCATCTGCAAGTGCAAGGTGTCCTATATGAATGGGATTAAAGCTTCCGCCCAACACTGCAATTTTCATTCACCCACTCCTTCTTGTCCAGGGAACTGTTCTTCCATGCTGTCGTCTACAGAACGCGTTGCAAGGAATGATTTTTCGTTGTTTGTGTTTTCTTCTTGAACTTGTTGATGATGTCCTGACGGAACATGTGTTGCATTTAATTCTTCTACTAAGCGAACAATTGCAAGACGAGCTTGATCCATATTTTTTTTAGTAAGCACAGAAACGGGAATAACCGGCACTCCAGGACTAAGGCGTTCTACTTCTTGTGCAATTTTTTGAGCTCGTTCTGATGCACCTTCCACATCAAGTTTATTGCATAAAACAATGCGACGTTTTTTTTCTAAGTCTGCACCAAATTTTTCTAATTCTGAACAAAGTGTTTCGTAGGCATTTTCGGCATTGGGGTCACTTGCATCAATCATAAACAAAAGTGCCACCGTACGAGAAATGTGTTTAAGGAATCGTATACCCAGCCCCGCACCTTCAGATGCACCTTCTATAATTCCGGGAATATCTGCAATGATAATATCTGCATCAGAGTCAACGTGTAAAACTCCCAAGTTAGGAACTTTTGTCGTAAAGGGATAAGGAGCAATTTTGGGGCGTGCGTTTGTAAAAAAATCAAGAAGACTTGACTTACCTGCATTAGGAAAACCAACAAGACCCACATCGGCCATAATGGAAAGTTCAACTTTCAGTTCCCGGGTTTGGCCTGGTTTACCTTTGTGAGCATAGCGGGGAGCTTGATTGGTACTGGATTTAAAGTGAACATTTCCCCAGCCGCCTTTTCCGCCTTTTAGATAAACAAACTGTTCTCCTTCGTCTTCTGTTGCAAAGTCACGAATTACTTCACCAGTCTCGTTGTCTCTTAGAGTTGTTCCCGGAGGTAAGGGAATAATTACATCGTCTCCGTCTTTACCAAAGCGATTCCAGCCCTGTCCATCTCCACCATTTTTTGCCTTTAAGATAGGATGAAAGCGAAGATGTGCCAGTGTACGCAGATTACGTTTAACACAAAAAATAACGTCTCCACCACGGCCACCGTCACCGCCATTTGGTCCTCCGTTAGGAATATATTTTTCCCGACGGAAGGCAATACAACCGTTGCCGCCCTTACCTGAGGAAACTGTAATAACTGCTTCATCTGCAAACTGAATCATATCTTTGAATCCTGAATGTAAATCCTAAAAAAATACCCAGCATGACTGTATGCTGGGTACGTCAGAAAAAACTGGAAATCGCTTAGTTAGCTGAAGCAACAGGCTCTACAGAAACAACTTTGCGGTTGCGGCTTTCACCGTAAACCACTTTTCCGTCAGCCACTGCAAACAGCGTGTCGTCTCCACCACGACGTACATTGTCGCCCGGGTGAATCTTTGTTCCACGCTGACGTACAATAATTGCACCTGCGGTAATGTTTTCTCCACCGAACTTCTTTACTCCAAGGCGTTTAGCATTAGAGTTACGTCCGTTTTTTGCACCACTGCCACCTTTACTTCGTCCCATAGTATTCCTCCGCTGGAAAGACCAGTCTGAATTAGTTAGTTTGTTCTGTAAGCGTCTGCTCCACAAAGCATTCAACACTTACATCATCCGGATATTCTTTAGCTAAAGCACTAAGCCCTAACTTTAGATAATCCCCAGCACAGATTAAACGAGCAGTTACTGCTTCTGTTTTTTCTGTACTGTCACTCCTTATGCGGAAAGTCAGCACTCCCCGCTCAGGAGCATCTGATACAACAGAAATGCCTTTACTGTGTTCCAGCACATCAAGTGTTGTACGAAGCAGCATGGTAACCGCCGCACACACTACATTACTTCCGCGCACTGCACTACCCGCATGGCCCTGAGCTTCAACCGCCCAAAACTGACCGTCTGGGGTGCACCACAGTTTGGCAACCGTCATGTACCTTATGCAATAACTTCCTTAACGGTCACGTTAGTATACTGCTCACGATGGCCCAGGAAGCGGTGATAGTCTTTCTTGCTCTTGTACTTAAAGACAAGCACTTTTTCGTCTTTGACTGTGTCGCCAACTTCAACGGTAACTTTTGCACCCTGTACATAAGGAGTGCCTACCTTTACATTGTTTCCATCGCTTACCAAAAGAACGGTGTCAATAGTAACTGTGTCACCCTTTTTGGCATCACTGATTTTGCTCACGCGGAGCACGGCATCTTTTTCTGCCTTGTACTGATTGCCCTTATACTCAACAACTGCGTACATTTTAAAAACCTCTAATAACATATTTC
>DMQP01000085.1:0-2249 GCA_003455655.1 Treponema sp.
TTCATCTAGAGAAAGTAATTCTGTGTTGTAGCAGTAGGGGCAGCGGAGATTACATCCTCGCAAAAAAACTGCGGCAGCAACCCGTCCTGGAAAGTCCACCAAAGATGTTTTGATGAGCGTTCCCACAAGACGGTGTGCATTTTCTTGATTAGGCAATGACCGCTTCTTTAGGCTGAGTATTCAGCAGAGCATCAAGTTCTTCTACAGAGTGTGCACGTCCAATTTCGATTCCATAAGAGTCACGAATGATGGCTGTTGGTGTAGAAAAAACTCCTTGTGCTGCAGCTTGTTCAAGACCGGCATCGGTATCTACATCAATCTGAACTCCTGAGAGAGCACTATGAGAAAGATACTGTTTTACTGGTGGACAGTTAGGGCAAACTTGGCGGAAGTACAAAACATAAGATGCGGCTTTTCCGTTTGCAGCTGTTGCAGCAACTGTGGTGCTATAAGCTTTAGTTCCACCTTCGCCTGCAATAGTTGCAGATGCACGTTCGTTACGTTCTGCTTCATCACATACGGCTGCTTGTTCATTACGACTTTCTTCAATGCTGAACAATTTGCGCTGAGCATATTCATCACGTTTACCTTTGTTCCAGTTGCGTACGGCACGGTAATATCCCACAATGCGTGCATACACTTCTGTTTCTGTTCCGTGAACCTGAGCAATTTCTGCCTTTGTGCGCTCAATGTCCGCTTCAATCTGCTCGAGGGTGCGTTCTCCCGAGCGTTCTGTTACACTTTCATTCATTTCCATAATAATAACATCCTCCCGTATGTTATAAGGACTGCACATTTCCCTGTGCTTTAAGATAATTTGCTTTTTCTTCTTCCAACTGGCGCAAGCGTTCTCTGAGTGCAGCTTCTTTTTCTGCCTTACACTTAGGACACTCAAACTGCTGACCATTTAAGTAACCGTGAATCTTGCAAACAGAGTAGGTTGGACTTATGGTTATATAGGGTACGCGGTAATTTGTCATGATAGTTCTAACTAAATCACGGCAAGCTCTCCAGTCTTTTATTTGTTCACCCATAAAGGTGTGGAATACAGTTCCGCCTGTGTAGCGAGTCTGCAAGGCTTCCTGATGATCAAGAGCTTCGAAAATATCTGCTGTGTAATCAACGGGAAGTTGTGTACTGTTTGTGTAGAAAGGATCTTCTTTTCCGCTTGTAATAATTCCAGGAAAGTTTTGAACATCATGGCGAGCAAGACGATACGATGTGCTTTCTGCAGGAGTTGCTTCAAGATTAAAGAGTTCTCCTGTTTTTTCCTGATAATCTTGCATGCGACTTCTCATGTGATCAAGCACTTTACAAGCAAAATCTTTTCCTTCTGGAGTAGAAATATCTTTGTGCAAAAAGTTAAGACAGCACTCGTTCATTCCACACAAACCGATTGTGTTAAAATGATTTTTGAGAGTCTTTAAATAACGTCTTGTGTAAGGGAAGAGTCCACCGTCTAAAAGACGCTGTATAACCTTGCGCTTAATGCACAAACTTTCTTTTGCAAGATCCATAAGGTAGTCAAGGCGAGCAAAGAATTCAGTTTCATTAGTTGCAATAAATCCAATCTGAGGAAGGTTAATGGTAACAACGCCAAGACTTCCTGTAAATTCATCGCTTCCAAAAAGTCCGCCACCACGCTTACGAAGTTCACGCTTGTCCAAACGTAAACGGCAGCACATACTGCGTACATCAGAAGGATCGAGATCTGAATTAATAAAATTCTGAAAGTAGGGTGTTCCGTATTGACTTGTCATTTGGAACAAAAGCTGTGCATTCTCTGAATCCCAATCAAAGTTTTTAGTAATGTTGTATGTAGGAATGGGATATCCGAATCCACGGCCTGCTGCATCGCCTTCTAGCATAAGTTTTATAAACTGACGGTTGATCATGTCCATTTCTTTTTGACAGTCACCGTAAGTAAAGTCCATTTCTTTTCCACCCACGATAGCCTTTTGGTTTTTAAGGTCTTCAGGGCACATCCAGTCAAGAGTAATGTTTGTAAAGGGAGCTTGGCTTCCCCAGCGACTGGGTGTATTAACTCCATAGATGTAACTTTGAATGCACTGACGAACTTGCTGTTCATTTAAGTTGTCTACTTTTACGAAGGGAGCAAGATATGTATCGAATGAACTAAAAGCTTGTGCTCCTGCCCATTCATTTTGCATAATTCCCAAAAAGTTTACAATTTGGTTTACCAAAGTTGAAAGGTGTGTTGCAGGAAGTGAAGTAATTTTGTCGGGAAC
>DMQP01000085.1:2381-4544 GCA_003455655.1 Treponema sp.
TGGAATGCACATGTTTGATGAGCATTTGCAATTTCGGGTGTATAAATGTTTTTAAGCCAATAGTTTGCAGTAATTGTTCCCGAGTTATGAAGAATAAGTCCGCCTAAAGAAAAGTTTACATTTGCATTTTCATTTACGCGCCAGTCACTTTGGCTTAAGTAACCGTCCATCGTTTTAGAAATGTCAAGCATAAGCTGTTTTGCATCACGCATAGCAGAATGTCTTTCGCGGTACAGAATGTATGCTTTTGCAACTTCAACTTCTTTGCTTTCGATAAGAACAGTTTCAACCGTATCTTGAATTTCTTCAATAGCAGGAATTGAATGTGCTCTTTGTCCTGCAAGTAAAAGACGAAGTCTCTCTTCTACGCGGTCGGTAAGTTCCTGAGCTTTGTCGGGATCTGCACGTTTTTGTACAGCAATAATTGCTTTTCCGATTGCAGCTTCGATTTTTCGGCGGTCATAAGATGCTATGTCGCCTGAACGTTTTACTACTTTTGTAAGCACTCCTTCGGTGCCTTCTTCGTTGGCGGTTCCCAAAAAACTTTTCCATTCTGGGAACACAGACTGCTCATTCACTTTTTATCCCTCCCAATGTATTAACTTCTGTAATAAATTCTTCAAGACTGTTAAAATGTTTGTAAACACTTGCAAATCTAATGTATGCAACTTTGTCTACTTGGTTTAAGCGAGTAAGCGTAAGTTCGCCCAGTTCACTGGTGGAAATTTCTCTTGCAATCTTTCCGCGTAAATATGCTTCGTCTTCGATTTCGGTAACAATTTGTTCTACCATGCTTGTAGAAACAGGACGTTTTTCCAGTGCTCGTTCAATGCCTTTTGCAAGTTTGTTGCGGTCAAAGGGTTGTCGTCTTCCGTCACGCTTAACAACCATAAAAGGTTTTTCTTCTATGCGTTCGTAGCTGGTAAAGCGAAAACCACAAGAAAGACATTCTCTTCGTCTGCGGATGCTTTCTCCGTTTGCCATTGTGCGTGATTCTATAACTTTGTCATCTGCTTTTCCACAGTTAGGACAGCGCATGTGCACCTCTTTTTTGAATTTAGGTGCGACAACTCTAGGTATGCTGCGTACATACCCTTACTACGAGTTACCCACCCACACTTATAATACTCCAGGATTGCAGAGTTTGCAAGTGTACATTTTGAAGATTTTTAAAAAATATCTTGAATTTTTTTCACCGATAATCTGCTCTTTTGTATAGGTTTTGACTTTAGCTGCGGTTTTGCTGAGCAAGCGTTTTGTGGTAGGCTTCTTCCATACTGACTCGAAAGAGCACGGGAACAAGCGTTTTTATGCGACTAACATTTGCTTTCCCGCCTCGTGAAGACCAAGCAGAACAAATTCGATTCCAAAATGATGCAATGCGCGGAACTAAAACAAGAGTAAAGGAAAGACTGTCTGCAAAAGGAGTTTTGTTTTTTTTGGTTACGGACTGTTCTATATTCCTAAATCCTTGGGTAAACTGTGAAGTGGTTGTTGTTCGGTAAAAGAGCGAAGTAATTTCAAGAGACAGTGCTAAGTGAGAAAGAGTTGCAAGATACTGACTGTCGGGAATAAAGACTTGCGGCTTTTGTTCAATTACATTAAGCAAAATTGATGCGCTGTAAAAAAGGAGAGCGTAAATAAGACTGGGCTTTATGTCTATTAGAATTTCTTTTGCTTTAAACGAAAGCACAAAAAATGAAAAAACAATAAGACTTCCCCATGTTATAAATGCAGGAGCTGTAGGAACCCAAAAGGCAGCAAGAGCAAGTAAAGTCATAAGTATAATTTTAAGTGCAGGTGGAAGTTTATGCATAAAAGTATTTCCTGCGCGATAAGAAAAAAAAGTACTTGTGTTTTCTTCCTTAATTTTTTTACCTCTTATGACTGCCATACTAAATCCTTAAGAACTTTGTAAGACGATAAGGGATTTTTTATGCCCCAAGATTCAAGAGGTTGGTTAAGTGCGTCTTGCGGTTTTCCGTCAAAGACAATTTTCCCTTTGTGTAAAATTACAAACTGATCTGCAAGACCTAAACATTTTTCAATTTCGTGAGTAAGTAAGAGAATGGTCTTTTTGTTTTCATGCAATTTTTGAATAAGTGCATTTAAGTCGCACACTCCCGGGTAGTCGAGGTTTGCATAAGGTTCATCAAAAATAAT
>DMQP01000061.1:0-312 GCA_003455655.1 Treponema sp.
ACTTTTCCACAGGTTTTAAACCCACGACCGTAGCAGGTGCGTACGGTTGTGCCTGAGCATGGCGAAGGACATATTAAAGCAAGTGCATAGCGACATACCCAACTAAAATAACTCTCAAGGCAAGCATGCGCACTTTAGCTTATCAAAGAAAAAAACTTTTTATAAAGATACTGTTAAACAAAAAAAGTTTCACGTGAAACACACATGTCGCAAGCAAGTGCGTAGCGACATGCCCGACTAAAGGGAGGGATTCATAAAGCAAGTGCGTGCGGTTGTGCCTGAGCATAGCGAAGGACATATTAAAGCAAGTGC
>DMQP01000061.1:393-3034 GCA_003455655.1 Treponema sp.
GATTCATAAAGCAAATGCGTAACGACATACCCAACTAAAAAAAGACTCTCAAGGCAAGCGTGCGCGCTTTAGCTTATCAAAGAAAAAAGATACTGTTAAACAAAAAAGTTTCACGTGAAACACACAACCGTAGCAAGTGCGTGCGGTTGTGCCTGAGCATAGCGAAGGACATATTAAAGCAGGTGCGCAGCGACATGCCCGACCAGCGAGAAAGACAAATAAAACAGATGTGTGCAGCTATGGTTATGTAAAGAAAAAGGTAAAAAAAATCCGGGCAGACCTGGGAAAAAGCCTGTCCGGTGTCTGATGGGTTTTAGATTCACCACGTTGTCGGGAGAACAACGTTATTTGGTAAACCGTTCAATCTGTGCAGGTACTACATTCAAGCTCATTTCTGCACATGTCTTGGATTATACGCTATATTTAGTGTTTTGTCTACTGTTTTTTGTAAAAAAACACAATTTTTTGTTCTTTTTGTCAAACTAAGGTGTAAATTGTTATAATACAACAATTTACACGTCTTTTTCGTCTGACTGAGCAATTCTGTCTATGCCAACAACATAATCAGGAGTAGAAATGTCTACAACTTTTACGCCGCTACTAGAACGTCCTTGCTTACTAATGCTATCTGCGTCAACACGGATGCTGGTTCCTTGGCTAGTAATACACATAACAGAATCGGTGTCTTTAACAGTAAGGGCTCCAATAATTTCTCCCTTATCTTCAACATTACCAAAGACTTTCTGACCGCCTGTTCCGCGACCATGAGCGCTAAATTCTTCAAAATCAACACGCTTTCCTATGCCTTTTTCGGTAATGACTAAAATCTTTGCATCAGATTCAACATGTATTGCTCCGCACAGTTCATCACCATCAGCGAGCTTCATACCTGCTACACCGCGACCACTTCTTCCCATAGGACGAACTTCTTCTTCTGTAATACGAAGGGCCTGTCCTCTACGACTAACCAAAAGAATTTCATCATTTCCGGAAGAAAGAATTGCACTAACCAGTTTGTCGCCATCATCAAGACGAACAGCTTGAATACCACGTGCTTTAGCATTACGGAACTCGAAAGTTGGTGTCTTTTTAACAACACCGTTTGCAGTTGCCATAAACAAATATTCTGTTTCGCTAAAGTCTTTAAGACTTACTGTTGTTGTAATCTCTTCGTTAGCATTAACCATAAGCAAGCTCTTTATGTGAGAACCACGGCTTGTCTTTGATGCTTCCGGAATTTCATGAACTTTTATCCAGTAAGCTTTTCCTTCGTTTGTAATAAACATAAGGTAATCATGTGTAGAAGCAATAAAGAGTTGATTGATATAATCTTCTTCTACCAATTTTGCACTGATAGTTCCTTTTCCTCCCCTGCCCTGACTTTTGTAAAGGCTTACAGGAACACGCTTAATGTATCCCAGTTTAGAGATAAGGATGACCATATCTTCTTCTTTTATCATGTCTTCTACATTGATTTCTTCTACTTCGCCAGCAACAATATCTGTTTTACGATCATCGCCATATTTTTCGGCAAGTTCGTTTGTTTCAGTTTTGATAATGCCTAAAATCTTTTCGTGATGTGCAAGCAGATCTTCTAAGTGAGCAATAAGAGCTTTGACTTCTTCCATTTCTTTGCGAAGTTCATCAATACGCAAATTGGTAAGACGACCCAAGCGCATATCAACTATTGCCTGTGCCTGTTCATCATCAAAATCGAAGCGCTTCATCAATCCGACTTTTGCTTCTTTTTCGTCACGACTACCACGAATAATTTTAATAACTTCATCAACACAATCAACTGCAGTGATAAGGGCAAAAAGAATATGTTCTCTCTTTTTTGCTTCACGGAGTTCAAATTGTGTACGGCGAGTAATTACTTCATCACGATGTTCCACAAAGCACTGGATGAGTTGCTTAAGGTTTAGTGTCTGAGGTCTTCCCTTTACCAGTGCAAGATTTATAACGCCAAAACTTGACTGTAAAGCTGTTTTTGCAAACAACTGATTCAGTACTACTTTTGTCATGGCACCTCGTTTAAGGTCTATGACAATGCGCATACCTGTACGGTCAGAAGATTCATCGTTTACACCACTAATGCCATCTATAATTTTATCGCGAGCAAGTTCTGCAATTTTTTCGCAAAGAACTTTTGTGTTAACCTGATATGGTACTTCTGTAAAGATAATAGATTCACGGCCGTTTTTATCTACATCAATAGTAAAGCGTCCACGAATTAAGATTTTGCCTCGTCCTGTTCGATACGCATCTTTAATGCCCTGTTTGCCAAAGATAATACCTCCTGTTGGGAAGTCTGGTCCTTTGATGTGGGTCATAAGATCATCTATGCTAATTTCAGGATTATCGATGTAAGCTGCAACTGCATCTGCTATTTCGCGCAGATTGTGGGGTGGCATGTTTGTTGCCATACCAACAGCAATACCGTTTGAACCGTTAGCCAACAAGAAAGGAAACTTTCCTGGAAGAACTGTTGGTTCTTTTGTAGTTTCGTCAAAGTTTGGAATAAAGTCTACCGTATCTTTCTGGATGTCGGCAACCATTTCGTCCGCAAGCTTTTCCATTTTTGCTTCGGTGTAACGATATGCAGCAGGAGGGTCGCCAGCAATGGTACCAAAGTTTCCGC
>DMQP01000179.1 GCA_003455655.1 Treponema sp.
ACAGTGAACTGTGAATGGCATGAGTGACACTCATTTGACAATATGCACATTTTTCTATAGAATAGAGTATCACATTTGTTAAGAAGTCTGGAGATATAAAATGGCTGACAAAGTTGATTCAATCGACACAGAAAAAAAAGTAGAAGGATTTATTACCCGTCATCGTCCCTTATTTTTAGGATTACTTATCACTCTTGTCGTAGGAATTCTCGCACTTATTACAATAATTGCAATTCACGAACAGTCTACAAAAAAAGATCTTGCTGCAATTTCTACAACCGAATTTGCTCTTACCAAAGCATTACCCGATGGATACACTCAGTTAGATGTTGCATCTCGTCAAGAAACAGCACTGGCTGAACTTGAAAAGTACATTAACAAATCTGGCATTGTGGGAGTACGCGCAAACATGCTTTACGCAGACATTGCATATCAGAAAGCAGATTATGCAAATGCTCTTGACCACTATGTAAGCGCCGCAACATTAAGCAAAAAGAACTACACCGCTCCCTTGTGCTGGTTTAATGCAGGTGTTTGTGCCGAAGAAATAGGAAATGTTGCAGATGCACTTACCTACTATCAGTCTGCTGTTGATTACAGTGGCGAGTTCCTCTTAGTATCTCATGCACTCTTCTCTATTGGAAGAATTAAAGACGCTTCTGGAGACTGCACTGGTGCTGCAGAAGCATATCAAAAACTGGTTGACGGTTACGAAGGAACAGCATGGGCTAAACTTGCACAGAGTCGCCTTATTGACCTTAAAGCCGATGGACTTATTGAATAATTACTTTTCGCGGTGGTGATGAAAGTATTACGCGCTCTTTGTGCAGTAACACTTATGCTCTTTTTTTCGGGATGCGGACTTGATACATTCTATTATCTTGACGCTCCCGAGATTGATAACTACTGCGAAATGAACGAAGAATCATTTAATAATCTTTACGTTTCTTTTCAAACTGCCGAAACAACAGAAAACAATAGTCTATACCTTTCCTCATCATCTGATTTTTCATTCAAGGGAACAGCACTTTATTACAGAATCTACGACAGTACATCTGCAATCACATCATTTAAGCAAATAGTCGATTCACTTAATTCAGAAACTTCATACGCATCTGCTGCAGAAAGAATTATTTCTGCAAACTACAAACCGCTTTCTCTTTCTGGAACAAGAGAACCTATGCCTCTGGTTCCACAGACAGGCACAAACCGTTATGTATATGTTCGTCTTTGTCGTGGAGGCGTAACAGAAGATAACTTTGCACCCGCAGTACGCATTAGCAATGACAGAATAAATGTTTCAACAGAAGGCAGCGATTTATATGCAAACCAAAGTCCCTGTCGCAGTAACGGTCAATCGTTTGAGTTCGGAAAAGAAAATGTCGCCCTTCCCCTTCAGACAGATGAAGACTGCTCGTTAACAGCAAGTAGCGCAGACATTTATTATGTAGACTTATATGCTTTTTCGGTAGGACAGGACACAACCTTTGCTCGTTCATACAGCAACGCAGTACATGTCGGAACCATACCAATTAGCGTTGCTCATGAATAAGGGCATGTATCTGACGCATGGCGGGCTCGAACCGCCGACCCTCTGCTTAGAAGGCAGATGCTCTAATCCAGCTGAGCTAAAGCGCCAAAAGATGATTCACTATACCGCAAAGTAGGATTATGTGCAAGTGGTTGCCGGATAAAAAAATGATAAATACATACAACGAAACTGCCCTACACCGTTCACTAAAAAACTTTTACCTTGTACAAGAAGAGGGAAGCCGAGCGGAATTCAACACTGGTCATTACATTGCAGATATTGTTCGACCTGACGGCTCAATCGTAGAAATTCAAACAGGAAGTCTTTCACACTTAAAACCAAAGCTTACCGAATTTCTTTCTCAGAAAAAAAAAGTAACGGTAGTGTATCCTTTAGTTACACTCAAATATATTGAAACACTACACACCGATTTAAAATTTACAAAAAAGGAAAGCCCTAAAAAACTACAACTGTATGATATGTTTAAAGAGCTTACAGGAATAGCAACTCTATTAAACAACAAACACTTATATCTTGAAATAGTTGAAGTAAGCATTACAGAAGAAAGACGACAAACTGAAGTTCCTGTGCAAACACAAAATGGCAGAAGAAGATTTAAAAAGAATTGGATTAAGACAGGAAAAAGATTAGAGTCTATAGGTACAATACATCGCTTTAAGACAAAAGGTGATTGGCTTAAACTGTTACCACCATCAAAAGAATTTACCGTAAAAGAATGTCGGGAAGAACTTTTACAAAAAGGCCTTTCCCTTACACAAGAACAAGTTTCGCTTATGCTATGGGTGTATGCACATGCAGGATTTTTAAGCAGAACAAAAACAGACCGTGCCTATCTGTATCACAAGCAGTAAAAAAAAGCGCCATGGATGGCGTAACATTTCTTTGGAGAAAAAAAAAGCGAGTTTTCGAAAAGAAAACTCGCAGAAGAAAAATCGCACGGAGGCGATTTTTCTGACTATTACCACGCATCCATCATATCATCTTCATCACGGTTTTCCATATCGTACAAGTCGGTAACCGCGCGAAGGTCATCAAGATACATGTAGTAAGAACCCTTTGCTTCCATGGGGTTACAGTCAACACGGAATCCTACAATACGAAGACCAGGTTTTTCACCATGGTAAACGCTTGACTGAACAATACCGTGTTCTCCATCGAATGAAGGAGGAATTGCAACAGTAATCTTTTTCCATCCGCTGAACTCAAGAGAGCCCATCCACAGTTCAAAGTTGTTGCCGTTGTAGTCTTGAACCAAAAGCCACAGATTGTGACCCATGTTACGTCCACAAACCCAAACAGATACAGTCTTTGTAATTCCTTCAATAGGAATAGGACGTGCAGCAGTAATAAAGAATGAGTTTACACCACGGCGGAAAAATTCAACTTTAACACCAAGAACATTGTCATCGGTGGTATCTGCAGCAGCAGCATCGTTAAGAGGTTCTTTTGCAAGAGGACCACCTTCAAAGAGACGACCAGAAATAACTCCGTTATCTGGAGAAATGTGTGTATTCCAAGAACCTTCACGTTCAAAGCGATCAACACTTACTTCACGCAAAGCCTGACGAGCACTATCGTTTCCGATGGTAGAAGCATCAGGTTCTGAAAGGCTACTAGTCTGAGCGAATGCAGAACCAGCAGCAATGAGGGCTACCGCAATAACAGCAAAATGTAATTTTTTCATCTTTTACCTTCCTTATTTGCCTTCGCCTTCATCATCGCCAAAGTCTGACTGACGAAGTTCATAGCCGTCATAAATATTTGCCAATGTGTTGGTAACATATTTAAAGTTGTCGAAGTAGATCATGTAGTCATCAACAAATTCATTTGCATCAGAGCGAACACGGAATCCAACGAAAGTCATATTTTCAGGACCAGAGCGCAATTTTGAATGCTGACGAATATAGCCAGGCACTTTTACAATCAACTCACGCCATCCTTCATACTGAAGATTTCCAGCGGGAATAGTGTGAACACGACCGTCTGCATCACGAACAAGGAATTCAAGGTAATACAGATAGTTTGCACCCCATACCCAAACATCAAGTTGAGTAACGGTTCCTAAGAAAGGAATTTCGTATTTATTTCCGTCTTTATCTACAGGATAGACTTCAAACCAGTTGTCGCCCTTTCGGTCAAATACAGATTTTACACCTAAAACCTGAGCAGTTGGGTCTGAGCTTTTGCGATAGGGACGCAGAGAGTTTGGAATTCCTTCAAAACTCTTGATGATGGGATAACCATCGGTTGCAAAACGGCTTGCCTGCACCTCCCAAGTCCAGTCCATTTCATCCGGTGTATCGAAGTTGTCGATAACAATTGTCTCTACAGCACGCGAATTGGGCTGAGCGACTGCCGGAACGCAGAGAGCAAGCGATACAACGCCTGCTAAAATAACTACGCCCTTTTTCATTCAAATCTCCTATAACAGTTTGCGTTAATATGTTAAATCCAGATACTTTTGCTTAGACAAGAAGCACCTTCTTTGTATATCGGCACAAACTGATAATTTAATAAGCCTTTTTTTACATTATATGACGCACTGGCTTCTTTGTCAAAGGGTGAACGCAAACAAACTACAAAAAAACTCAGTCACTCTTCTTTTTAAGGGAACCGCGAGTAAACCAGAAAATCAGGGCCGAAACAGGCACTCCAAAGCCAATCTGCCAGGGTGAATAGGGACTTGCTGAACGGGCATACAGTTGGGGAATCGTTATAAAGAACTTAAGAGCAGATATCTCGCCACTTGTCCAGTTTATGGTAACGAAGCCAACGCCAATGAACATTGTTAGCAGAAAGATGACCTTGTATTTAAGGTCTTTCGTCATGCAGCAAACTATAAAGGTAATTAGGGAAAAAATAACAGTTCCCAGAGCGGCAAGAAGAATCATGTAATGAGTAGGAGACTTTCCTTTGAGGGTAAAACGGTTGACCTCACGCTGAGAAAGGGAAGTAGGAGTTATATTTACATAGGAAACTGACATGACATCTGCCGAATCGACATTTGCAGAAACTACGGCATAGCGTCCATCATCCCCTGAGTATTCAACGGTAATGGAGCATACAGAAGAACTAGTCCTGTTTCCGGAATCTGTAATCGAAGCAGAAAAAAACTTCCTTGTCTGGTAGCCTATTACCTCGCAATACACAGTTCCCGTTGGAAAAAGAGAAGACATTTGCGAAAAGAGTTGAGGTGTAAGCTGCTCCCTTACATTCTCGGAAGTCATAGATATAGCAGCATCGTAATCTCCTGCCCTAATGCGCTCCATATAATTTATGGCAAAATCACTTTGGGGCTGAGGCAGTTTTGACTGGTCAACTCCCCTTCCCACACAGGAAGAAAAAACAAGAACTGCAAACAGCAGGACAGGCACTTTTACAAATTTCATGAACACACCTCCAGTATAGGGCAAGCATAGCATCTACATTCATATTACTCAAGCCGTGCGGGTAACCGTTATAACCTCCCCTGTGTATTTGTCAATAACAATGTAGGGTCCGCCTCCGTTAACACGAAACATCACATGAAATATATTAAGACCTTCTATTACCCATAAATGGTCTTCTTGCAGAGAAACATCATATTCATACGGCAAAAGATATAGTCGTCCGTATTTTCTGCCCCACACCTGTTTTGCCCA
>DMQP01000069.1 GCA_003455655.1 Treponema sp.
CTGTGTGTCCGCCACCAAATCCACCAAATCCACCGTAACCAGAAGAACTTGAAGTTCCGCTGTTTCCAGATGAACTTGAAGTTCCTGTGTTTCCGGATGAACTTGAAGTTCCTGTGTTTCCGGATGAACTTGAATTTCCGCTGTTTCCAGAAGAACTAGAAGTTCCTGTGCTTCCAGATGAACTTGAAGTGCTTGCATTTCCCTTTGCCAGTGCAGTGATTGAACGCAAGGTAATGCCACCACCGTGAACTAAAAGACCATAGTTTTTAAGCCATGATGCTTCTGTTGCTGTAACGGTATAGATAACTTTTCCCTGAGTTATTGTTGGTGTAATTTCTCCTGAACTTACCAAAGAAGCATTTTGAATTTGACCTGAAGAAAGAGGCTGCCAGCTTGTGTTCTGTACGGGACTGTACATTTTAAGCAGGTGTGAATACTGATCGGTACAGACAAGGTCTAAAATAAGTTGACTTCCCTGAGCAAATTTTTGGAAATAGGATTTGTCAACGGTAATAACGCTTCCCCAAGAGAGAGAAGTGTTTGTTGTTCCGGGAAGAACAGCTTGCGTTGCATTTGATGTGTTTGTATTTCCGCTTGAACTAGAACCTTGTGAACTTGATGTACTACTAGCACCGCCGTTTGTATAAACTTCAATGCTGTGTATGGTAATGCCACCACCGTGCAGTAAGAGTCCGAAGTTTTTAAGATGAGCGGCTTCATTTGCAACCACTGTGTAAATGACAACTCCCTGCATAATGCTTGGAGTAAGTTCTCCTGTTGTTGTCACTGAACCATTCGTTACTTTTCCTTTGCTTAAGGGCTGCCAGCCAGAGTTTCCGACTGGAGTGTACATCTTAAGTAGGTGAGAATACTGGTCTGTGCAGGTTAGACTAATGCGAATTTGGCTTCCTGCTTTAAAGCCTTCAAAGTATTTAGGTTCAACAAAAATGGTTTGTCCCCAAGACAGTTCTTGACCAGGGACAGGAAGTGTGACCCCTGCGCCAGATGGAGTGCTTGTGCTACCAGTAGAGCCACCGCTTGTAGTTCCGCCAGTGTGACCGGTAGAACCTCCGCTTGTAGTTCCTCCTGTGTGACCAGTTGAACCACCGCTTGTAGTTCCGCCTGTGTGACCGGTAGAGCCACCGCTTGTAGTTCCCCCAGAAGATGAAGTTCCCTCATAGTCTCCTTCTGCGGCAACAATGAGTGACCATGCAAGGATTTCGCATGAGTTGAATGTAAAAAGAGCTGCAGTGGCTAATAAAACTGCGCCTATAATCGATTTTGCTTTGTTCTTAAAAATCATCTAAATCCATCCTTATCTGTGGTCTTACTGTATAAACAACATAAAAGTATAAAGGGTAACGACCCATTTTACAACTGTATTTAACTTTTGCGTATAAGCCAAACCCGGTGAATTTTTGTATTGCGATAGTCTTCGGGAATGGTGCGCTCGGTTATGTCGGTAACTTCACTGTTTTGTGGTAGTAACTGGGGGTTAAAGCTAAGTCGCCTGCTGTTTGTCGAAAAATAGAGAATGCCGTTTTTGCTTAGGAGGGTAAGACATTTTTCAACAAGGAGGGGCCAGTCTTTGTTTATATCAAGGCTGTGTTCTGTTTTTTTGGAATTAGAAAAAGTTGGCGGATCTAAGATAATTATGTCAAATAATTCTTTAACGTCCTGTTTTTCCGCTTTTTCGGAAAGAAAGGTAAGCACATCTTGGCGGGTAAAGACATAGCGTTCTGGGTCTGAAAAACCGTTTGCTTTCATGTTTTTTTTAGCCCAGTCCAAGTAGGTGTTGCTTAAATCGACACTTTCGACATAAGAAGCTAAACCTTCTGCCGCATAGACAGAAAAACTTCCTGTGTAACAAAAAAGATTTAAAACCCGCTTTCCCTTACATTCAGACCGTAGGGTATTTCTTAAAACCCTATGATCAAAAAAGAGCCCTGTATCAATGTAGTCGGTAAGGTTTACAGCAAAGAGTTGGCCTTGTTCTTGAACCATTCCTGTAAGTGAAGTAGCTTTCTTTGTTTTTTGATACTGACTGCGCTTTCCGTCTTCGTCTGCTGACTGTCTGCGTCGTGTCTTTATAATAACATGATTTTGTTCTATGCCGATAGTTTCTGCTGCTGCCTTTGCCATAGCTTCAAGCCACGCTTCTTCTTCTGCGGCATCTTTTTCATAGGGTCTTTCGTACAGATACAGATGTATGTAGCTTCTGGAAGCAATGTCTTGTAAAACAAAGGCACTACGACTGTCGTTGGCACTGAGAGCGGCATTTTCTTCGTTAAGTGCAAGAATGGCCGACAGTTTATCTTCGCAATCGTCACTGGTGAATGTGTACAAATCGCAAGCAAGGGGAACTTCCGGAATGTCGCGGTCATACAGTCGGTAACAGGTAATGCGGTTTTTACGAGCCCATTTTCTGAGTCTGCGGTATTGCTTAGAAAGGCGGTTTGCAAACAATTGTGCCTGATACAAGTCCTTTTCCGTCATGTGTATACTATATACATTTTTTTTCTTTTCGTATATACTGCCACCTTAGGATTTGTCATGAAATTTACAGAGTTTACCTTACATCAGAGCCTTCTTGAAGGTATAGCACAGGCTGGTTATACCGATTGTACGCCTGTTCAAGAACAAGTGCTTAAAAATTCCCTTGAAGGCCGTGACTTATATGTTCAGTCTCAAACTGGTACCGGAAAAACAGCAGCATATCTTATTTCTATTGTGCAAGAACTGCTTGTCCGTGAAGATACAAAGGGAAAAAAAGCCCTCATTATGGTTCCTACGCGTGAACTTGCTGTTCAAGTTCAAGAAGAAGCACAAAAACTCATTACTGCTACTTCTCTTACTGCTGCAAGTTTTTATGGCGGTGTGGGTTACGACAAACAAGTTGCATCGTTAAAAAAAGGGGTAGATATTCTTATAGGAACTCCTGGTCGCGTCATAGACTTGCATGAAGGCGGTCAGATGAATCTTGAGGAAGTTGCCTTTTTGGTAATTGACGAAGCAGACCGCATGTTTGACATGGGCTTTTATCCTGATTTACGCCGTCTTATTAAAGTGCTTCCTCTTTCTCAAAAAAGACAGACAATGCTTTTTTCGGCAACACTTAACAGTTATGTTAAAAATCTTGCTTGGGAATACACTCGAAATCCTGCTGAAATTACTATCGATGCAGAAAACATTACCGTAGACGAAATTGCACAACTCTTGCTGCATGTTTCAAGTGATGACAAAATGCGTCTTCTGCTTGGTGTTATTGCAAAAGAGCAGCCGGAAAGTCTTATTATTTTCTGTAACACTAAGCGCAGTTGTGAAGTAGTTGCAAAGCGTCTTCGTATGAACGATGTTCAATGTGAATACATTATTGGAGACCTTCCTCAGTCTAAACGCTTACAAATAATGGACCGCTTTAAGGCAGGAAAAATAAAGTGTCTAGTTGCAACCGATGTTGCCGCTCGTGGTATAGATGTAAACGATCTTGCTATGGTCATAAACTATGATCTTCCCAATGAAGCAGAAAATTATGTACATCGCATTGGACGAACAGCCCGTGCTGGTAAAAGCGGTAAAGCCTATACCTTCTGTTGTGAACAAGATGTGTATTCGCTTCCTGCCATTGAACGATATGTGGGTTCTTCCATTCCGTCACAAGTTGCAGATGAAAGTCTTTACGCTCAAGACAAATCTGCTGGTGTCTACATTAAAACCGATTCGTACCGTGAAGAATATCATGACAAAAGTGAATTTGGTAAAAAGCGTCAGGCTGAATACGAACAGTCTCATCAACGGGGCAAGGGACGCTATTCTTCTCGTAACAAAAAAGCAGCTTCTTCATACAGGCGAGACCGCAGAGTCTTTAGTGCAGAAGAAGAAAATCAGCTTGCATCTATGTCAACCGAAGAGCGCATGAAGTTGTACAAACAAAAGTACGGACAGTCAAGCGTTACCAGTG
>DMQP01000105.1 GCA_003455655.1 Treponema sp.
TTCTTTGAGCTGAGACAGTTTCTGAGGTGTGCGGATACCAGCAACAACGTCTTCACCCTGAGCGTTCATAAGATATTCACCCATGAAGATTTTGTCACCGTTAGAAGGATCACGGCTGAAACATACACCAGTACCAGAAGTTTCACCCTTGTTTCCGAATACCATTGCCATAACGGTAACAGCTGTTCCCTTAAGAGCTCCTTCTTTGATGTTGTTGAGTTCGCGATATTTGATAGCGCGGGGGTTCATCCAAGAACCGAATACTGCACCAATTGCTGCCCACATCTGAGCTTTTGGATCCTGAGGGAAGTCTTCTCCCTTTTCGTTTTTGTACAGAACCTTGTACTTCTGAACGATTTCCTGAAGCTCGTTAACATTGAGTTCAGTGTCCTGCTTAATTCCGCGGTGACTCTTTACTTCGTCAATGATAGCTTCAAACTTTGCATGTTCAACACCCATTGCAACATCACCAAACATCTGAATAAAGCGGCGGTATGCGTCCCAAGCAAAACGTGGGTTGTCAGTTTTGTGTGCAAGGCCAAGAACAGACTTGTCGTTAAGACCCAGGTTAAGGATTGTGTCCATCATACCAGGCATTGAAATTGCAGCACCTGAGCGTACAGAAACCAACAAGGGGTCATGTTCATCACCGAGCTTTTTGCCCATTGATTTCTCAAGCTTTGCAAGATACTTTGCGACTTCTTCTTTAAGTCCTGCGGGATAGTCTTTGCCTAACTTGTAATAAGCCTGGCAGACGTCAGTTGAAATTGTGAATCCTGAGGGAACGGGCAAACTCAACGGTTTTTTTGCCATCTGTGCAAGGTTTGCACCTTTTCCACCAAGTTCGGCACGCATGCTTTCATCGCCTTCTGCGTCACCGTCACCAAAGAAATAAACATATTTGGTTTTAGCCATTATGTCCTCCATATATATATGTAAGAGTCAGTATACATCTTATTAGCAGTGCGGTCAACGGAAAAAACTTTTTTTTGCAAAATATGGTGGAGTGAGTTATGATAAATAAATGATGAACATCGCATTAACATTTGATGATGGACCAAACACAGAAGCAACACTTTCTCTTCTTGATGTGTTAGAGTCATTTAAAATTCCTGCATCATTTTTTTTAGTGGGAAAACATATTAATCATCTGACAGCAAAAGTTATTGAACGCGAAGTAAAACTTGGTTGCTCGATTGAATGTCATTCGTTTACTCACGCAGCTTTTCCTGAATTAAGTGCACAGCAAATGACTGATGAAGTTGAACAAACAAATTTACTTATCACAAAATATACTGGAACTAAACCCATGTTTTTTAGACCACCGTATCTTGCGGTAAATGATTTACTGTTTGAAACAATTAAGATGCCCTTTATTGCAGGACGAGGTGTTCGAGATTGGGAAGATTCTGTGACAGTTGAAGAAAGAGTAAGTGGTGTTGTAGAACATGCATGTAATGGTCGAATTGTTTTGTTGCATGACCAAAGCAAAAATTACGCAACCGTAGAAGCTGTTAAAGGCATTGTTCCTTTGCTTTTAGAAAAGGGCGCATGTTTTTGTACCGTAAGAGATCTTTTTAAAATCTGTGGAGTTGACCCAATGCTTAACCACGACAAGGGACAGCTTTGGACAAATGTCTGTGATGCTACCGAGCGGTAATCAATCAAAGTCGCGGGTAATGTTTTTAATCCATGTTCCCCGAAGATAATGAATAATGACGACAGGTATCTTTTCAAACTCATCTAAATAGAGAATGAGGTAAACCCACAGTGGAGAAAGTTTTAGAAGAAAAGCTGCAATAAGTCCCAAGGGAATCGAAACTCCCCACATAGCAACTGTATCCATAATTAGCCCAAAACGAGAGTCTCCACCTGATCTGAAAAGTCCACAGATAAATGCCGTGTTTATAGCTGCACCAAAAATGTTTATAGCGCTTATAATCAGCATAGAAGACAGAAGCTGTGTAGCACTGGACGTAAGTGTAACCATGCTCAAAACTACCGGTCGTAAGCCCAAAATTATAAAGCTTGCAAGTAGCCCTGCTAGTGCTGTTGCTTTCCACAGTCTAGACGCATCAACTTTTGCTTGCTCAAGATCAGCTTTGCCCATTTCTTTTCCTAAGAGAATTGCTCCTCCATAAGCCATGCCGAAGCACAAAACACTTGCTAACTCGCGAACAACAGCCACGATGGAATTTGCAGCAACAATATCTGCTCCCAGTCGACCTAAAATTGCAGAGTACATTGAAAAAGCGGCACCCCAAACAACTTCGTTTCCCATTGCAGGAAAAGAATAGTGTACAAAATCACGAAACAGAAGAGAATTGCGTCTAAACAAAACGCTTGGTCGAAGTTTTAGTTCAGGAATGAAAAGAGAAACAACTATGCAGATAATAACTTCAACAGCGCGTGAAATGGAAGTCGCTATTGCAACGCCCACAATGCCTAATTTAGGAGCACCACATAATCCAAAAATAAAAATTGCATTAAGTACAATGTTCAACGACAGTGTTATAAAAGTAATGGCAGTAACAGTACGAACCCTTTCTATACTTTTGAACACAGCTTCAAAAACTTGGGACACAGACATAAGCAAAAAAGAAATACTAACAATACGCAAATACTGAGCACCTAATTCAATAAGTTGTGCATTGTTTGTAAAAATGCGCATCAAAAGAGTTGGACAGAAAAAACTTGTTGCAGAAAAAAGAATTCCTGCTGCTCCAGAAAATTTTAGTGTAATGCCTGCCAATGTTTCTATGGAATGAGTGTCATGTTTTCCCCAGTACTGTGCAGTAAGCATAACAAGTCCTGACGAAAGACCTACATAAAATAACATGAGTACAAAATTAATTTGACCTGCAAGAGAGACAGCGGCTAAAGCTGTTTGCCCCACATAGTTGAGCATAAGCACATCTGCAGAATTGACCGCTGCGGAAATAAGATTCTGTAATGCAATTGGCCCTACAAGAATAAAAAGTTGCTTGTAAAATGAACGAGAGTCTTGGGTCATAATTCAATTGTTGCTGAATTGATTATATTTGTCAATCGTGCTAGTTTTAGCGTATGAGAGAAAAGAAATACATCTTACCCGTTATTATAATTTCACTTTTACTGATTGGTATTATTGCATTAAGTATTGTTCTGCCTGCTGGATATGGAATATATATTGCATTTTGTTTTGTTGCAGTTATAGCTCTTTTGGTATTCCGTTGGAAGAAGTTAAAGAAAACAAGAGGAAACGTTGCACTTCTTATTTTAACTTGTATTACTTTTGTCTTTTTTGTTTTATCATTATATTGCAATCCTTACTTTGGAAGTACCACAACAAAACTGATTTCTGTAGAATCTATGTCACATCCAGAACAACTGTTAACAAAAAAACAGGCGCTTCGTGATGCAGATTATGCTATGCGTTATTTAAGAAAAATTCATCCTGCAACGTATGGAGGACTTCCACAAAATGTAAAAGCAGAGTGGAAAAAAGTTCGTGCAGAAATTGCTTCTACTGAACAAATAAGTAAAGTTGAATTGAACCGTAAGCTAGAAAGTGTTTTTTCGTTGTTAGGAGATGCACACACACATATTTCTTTTTCTTTTAACGATGAACATTATTTGAAGTACGTGTATGCTCATAATCAAGCAGGAGATTCTTTTGTTTCGGTAAATGGAATTGCAAGAGAAGATTTGTTTTACAATAACCGCCAACTCTTTAGTACAGAATGTGATGAATATGCGCTTACTTTTTTAGGTAGATATATTATAATGCTTGAAGGTCTTGAGTATTTAGGAGTTGAACCTATTGCTGGCGGATACACATATGGAATTAAACATAAAGATGGAACTATTGAAGAAAAAACATATCCTGTAAGCGATTTTGTTACCTATGATGACTATCGTGCATACAACGGAATTGAAAATAATTCAAACGGAACATATTCTTTTGTTCGCTACGAAATAGATACAGAGCACGATGCTGGAATTTTAACAATTGATGAATGTAACTACAACAAAACATATCGTTCAACAGTAAAAGAATTTTTTGAAGCAGTTAAAGCAACAGGTGTAAATAATGTCATTGTTGATTTACGAGATAACGGTGGTGGAAGTTCTTTAGTTGCAAATGAATTTATTCGGTATCTTCCAGTAGAAAAGTATAAAGATTTTTCTTCTGATTTGCGTATGGGATTTTTCTACATTCCAGAAAAAGAGGGAAGCATAATAAACAGGCAGTATACAGAAAATCTTTTTAATGGAAAGGTGTATGTTCTTACATCAGTAAGGTCTTTTAGTGCTGCTATGGATTTTGCTATGTATGTAAAAGACAATCACTTAGGTTTGATTGTTGGTCAAGCCTCAGGAAACAGAGCTGACAGTTATGGCGATGTGGTTAGTTTTAGATTGCCAGAGTCAAAACTGTATATGCAAATTTCATGGAAAAAGTGGTACCGCATAGACACATCAACAGCAGATGCATTTATAGAACCAGACCTTCCTTGTGCTGCTGAAGATGCGCTTGATGCGGCTTTTAATGCCATAAAGTAAGGGCTATGGCTTATTTCTTATCTAACACAAGAAGAAAACATTTGTATATTCCTTTACGCAAAAAACTAATTTTTTTTATGCAAAAATTCTATGAAACAAAAAGAACTCTTATGCTACAATTACCGCAATAGGAGGAACTATGTCTTTTAAGAAAACATTAAATTCTTTGGTTTGGACAAAAGGCAACGAAACATTACGCATTGAAGCATGGGGAAAAGATGCTTTTCGTGTTAGGTCTACACTTAATGCGGACTTTACAAAAAATGATTGGGGTTTAACAGAACCGCTTGTTAAATACAAAGGTGCAGCTTCTGTTAAAGTGAATATCGACGAAAAGACTAACAGTGCAAGCATAACAAATGGAAAACTTACCGTAAGTGTTAACGGTTCTGGTGTACTTACTTTTACAAAAGACAAAAAAATAATCCTCCAGGAGTATCACAGAAGTTATGATCCAAGTACAAGCCGCGAAAGTGTTTGTCTAAAAGTTACGCCTCGGCAGTTCACTCCTATAATTGGCGGTGCATATAAATTAACTGTCCGCTTTAACGCAAATGACAATGAAAAACTTTTTGGTATGGGTCAGTATCAAACGCCTTATCTTGATATGAAAGGATGTACTCTTGAGCTGGCACAGCGTAACAGTCAAATAAGTATTCCTTTTGCCGTCAGCAGTTTGGGTTATGGATTCTTATGGAACAGTCCTTCTGTTGGTAGAGCAACCTTTGGTAAAAACATTACTGAATGGGTAAGCGAGTGTACCGAAGAAATGGACTATTGGGTTACGGTTGGCGACACTCCTGCCAAAATTGTTGAAAACTTTACAGCAGCTGTTGGACGTGCTCCTGTTCTTTCTGCAGATTATTTGGGCTTTTGGCAGTGCAAGTTGCGCTATCGTACTCAAGAAGAAGTACTTACTGTTGCTCGCAAATACAAAGAGTTGGGCATCCATCTTGATGTAATTGTTATAGACTTTTTCCACTGGATTCGACAGGGTGACTGGGGCTTTGACAGTGACTACTGGCCTGACCCTAAAGCAATGTGTGACGAACTACATGCAATGGGAACAAAAGTTATGGTTAGTGTTTGGCCCAGTGTTGACCGCAAAAGCCGTAACTTTAATGAAATGTCAGAAAAAGGTTTGTTAGTTCGTACAGAACGAGGTCCTGTTCAAACATACACATGGATGGGTGACTGTATTACTTTCGATGCAACAAATCCAAAAGCACGCGACTTTATTTGGAATGTGTGTAAGAAAAGTTATGTTAAATACGGCGTAGATATGTTCTGGCTTGACAATGCTGAACCTGATTATGATGTGTATGATTATGACCATTACCGTTACTATGCAGGACCTGCACTTGCAGTAAGTAACATGTATCCAAAGTGTTATGCTCAGGCTTTTTACGATGGAATGAAAAAGATGGGCAAAAAAGACATTGTTAATTTGGAACGATGTGCATGGGTTGGAAACCAAAAGTATGGCACTATTTTGTGGAACGGAGATGTGCAAAGTACATTCGAATGTCTGCAAGATTCTGTTGTTCAGGGAATAAATATGGGTCTTTCTGGTATTCCATGGTGGACAACCGATATAGGTGGATTTATGTACGGTAACCCCAAAGACAAAAAGTTTGTGGAGTTGCTTGAACGCTGGTTTGAGTTTGCAGTCTTTACTCCCATCATGCGCCTGCACGGAGACCGCGATCCTCACGACATAGAGCCACTTGAAAAAGTAAAGCAGTGGGGCGGCGGCTACCTGTACACCGGTCAGCCCAACGAAATCTGGAGCTACGGAGAAGAAGCCCAGCACATCATGGAAAAGAACATAAAACTAAGGGAAAGCCTTAAGCCATACATTTCCAAACTGATGAAGGAAGCCCACGAAAAAGGTTCACCTGTCATGCGAGCAATGTTCTATGAATTCCCCAAGGACAAGGAATGTTGGACCTTGCGAGACCAGTACATGTTCGGAAGCGAATACCTTGTAGCGCCAATTTTGCATGCAGGCCAAACAGAAC
>DMQP01000005.1 GCA_003455655.1 Treponema sp.
GTTGCCATAAAGAGCGTTTGCCACATTCCTTTCTTTATGCGAGAAAGCTGACCGGCACCTGCATTTTGTCCAGCAAAAGTGGTTATTGCAATACCAAAGGCATTGACGGTCATCCAAAAGATGGCATCTATTTTTCCATAAGCAGCCCAAGCGGCAACTGTTTTTGTTCCAAACAAATTGAACTTAGTTTGTATGATAAGGTTGCTTATAGTGTAGAGAGAAGACTGAATGCCTGCAGGAAAACCTATGCGTAACATTTCACGCAAAATGTGTCCGCTAAAATGGATATCTTTAATTTTAACCCCATAGACTTCATGTGTTCGAAGCAAAATGAACATGACAATTACTGCGCTCATTAGCTGGCAAATAACAGTTGCAAAAGCAACGCCTTCAACTCCCATGCCCAATACCCGTACAAAAAGTAAGTCCAAGGCAATGTTTGTTACGCAACCTACAATAATTATGTGGAGGGGAGTTCTTGAATTTCCCACTGCACGCAAAATACCAGAACCCATATTGTAAATGAAGGTGGGAATAGTTCCGCTAAAAATAATAGTTAAATACAAACGCGAAAGAGGAACTACATCTTCGGGAGTGTGAGTCAAAATAAGCATTATGTTGGTACAAGCAATTCCTAAAAGCGTTATAATAAGTCCACCTACAAGGCTTAATGCAATGGCTGTGTGTACGCTCTGAGAAAGACTTGCCTTGTTGTTGGCTCCGTAAAATTGAGAAATAAGAACACCAGCTCCGCTTGAAAGTCCTAAGAAAAATCCTAAGAGTAAATTTATGTAAACAGCTGTTGTTCCTCCCACTGCTGCAAGGGCGGCGGTTCCTACATACTGTCCTACAACAAACGCGTCAACTGTATTGTATAATTGCTGAAAGAGCGTTCCGGCAAGAATGGGAAAGAAAAATAAGAGTAATGCCTTCCAAATAGGACCTTTTGTAATTTCCATTGGCACACCATATCACTAAGAAAGTAAATGTGCAACTTGTATTTGACAATTCTCACTTTTCCATAGATAATAAAATAAAATGAAAAATTTTATGATTGTCCTGTCTGTTTTTGCGGTCTTTGTTTTTTACTGCATGATTCGGGCGCTGATGAATAAGAAACCTATCTCCCGTCATATTACGTGGCTTTTGTTTTATGATTTAGTTTCTATTATTGGAAACATTATTATTATTTTTTCAGGACAGTATAAGCCTAGTTTTATTGGATATCTTATGTATTTGGGAGGAACAGACTGGCTCTTTTACTTCTTGGTTAAATTTTCAATGGCCTTTTGCGATTACCAGTTTGAAAAAAAATGGTGGCAGTGGGTTCTTTTGCTGTTAACTATTTTTGATACGACATCGGTTTTGCTGAACCCTCTCTTCCATCATGTCTTTACACTGGAAGCGGTGGTGCTTGAAGGTGGCGAAATATATTATAAACTTGTTTCTCATGCCTTCCATTATGTGCACCTTGCTTTTTCGTATGCAGTTGTTGCCGTATCGTTGGGAATTTTCATTCACAAAATGATTCATGTGTCTCGGCTCTATCTTGAAAAGTATCTGACCATTTTTGTTACTTTCTGCATTGTTATTGTGTGGGAATCGTGGTATGTCTTTTCAAAAGAACCTGTTGACCATTCTATGTTAGGTTACAGTTTGTGTGGCGTACTTATGTATTATTTTGCGCTACGATACTTGCCTTTCTTCCTTACCGAAAAAATGCTTTCTGCCATTGTGTCAAACATGTCAGATGCCATTTTGTTTTTAGACAATAAGGGCGACTGTGTTTATTTTAACGATGGTGCAAAGAAATTATTTAATCTTCAAGCGGGTGACTATTCTGCAGCAAAGAAAACAGTTTGTGCCATTATTTCAGATTCAGATATGGACGACTGCGAGAGTCTGCAAGTTATACGAACACTTTCTGTTGATAATGCAGAACGAATCTATGAAATTGAATATCAAAAGCTCAACGATGTGCGCAATGTGTATGCGGGTGCATTTGTAAGCATAAAAGACAGAACAGAAGAAGAAGCAGAAAAAAGACGCGAACAGTATCTTGCAACACATGACAGTCTTACGGGGCTGTATAACAAAGAGTACTTGCTTCATAAAATGGAATTGCTCTTGCGCGATAATCCCGAAACTGAATATTTGATTCTGTGTTCTGACATTAAAGAGTTTAAACTGGTTAATGATATTTTTGGTCGC
This sequence comes from Treponema sp., assembly GCA_003455655.1. Lineage (GTDB taxonomy): Bacteria > Spirochaetota > Spirochaetia > Treponematales > Treponemataceae > Treponema_D. Next base: position 2,212 of record DMQP01000005.1, read on the forward strand.
CAAGCAGGGGATAGTATTTTAGCAAATGTTGCCCGAGTGGTAAAAAGTTATGCCAGTGACAATTCTGTGTACGGTCGCATCGGTGGAGATATGTTTGCACTTATGATGCGCAAAAAAGATTTTTCACAAGAACTCTTTGAGCGTGGTTCTGCGGGTTTTGTTCATAAAGAAGGAAATGAAGTTTATCCTATTACCATGCACATAGGAATTTATGAAGTAAAAGAACGAGACCTTGCTCCTTCTATAATGATAGACAGAGCCTTCCTTGCAATGGAAGAAATTAAAGACAATGTACAACAGCGTGTCGCTTGGTATGACGATACAATGCGTCAGTCACTTTTGTGGGCGCAACAGGTAACAGCCTCATTTGAAAGTGCACTCAAGAGTATGCAGTTTATACCCTACTTACAAGCACAAGTAAATGCAGATGGAAAAACAGAAGGTGCAGAAGTTCTTTCTCGTTGGCTTCATCCTGAACATGGACTTATGGGACCGTCACGCTTTATTCCCATTCTTGAAAAAAGCGGCGACATTGTTCGCCTTGACCGCTATATGTGGGAAGCTGCCTGTGGAATTCTTGCTCGTTGGAAAAGAGAAGGAAAAAATCTGTATCTTTCGGTAAACATTTCTCCAAAAGATTTTTATTATATTGATGTGTATGCAGAAATTTCTTCGCTCGTAAAACGCTACGGCCTTGATCCTGCTATGCTTCGTCTTGAAATTACAGAATCAGTTATGATGAATGACCTCGATCGTAAAATGCAAATTATAAACAGTTTTAGACAAGACGGATTCATTGTTGAAATTGACGATTTTGGTTCAGGCTACTCTTCACTCAATTTGCTTAAAAACATTCAGGTTGACAGCATAAAACTAGACATGATGTTTTTGCGTCAGTCTACTGATTCTCTTCGAACACGCACCATTTTGCAGCACATTATTAGTATGGCTCAGTCGCTTGAAATGCCTGTTATAACAGAAGGTGTCGAAACACAAGATCAAGTTGACTTTTTGAAAGTTGCAGGCTGTAATCTGTTCCAGGGATATTTCTTTTCTAAACCCATTACGCTTGAATCCTTTGAACAAAAGTTTTGTTCATAACTAATCCCCCGTAAATAAGGAGAGTATATGAAAAAAGCATTGCCTTGTGTTATTGTTCTTTGCTTGATGGTGTGTGCTTCTTGTTCAAAAAAAGAAGAGCCTGTAACGGAAGTTGTGGTGCAAGAAGAGCCTGCTGTTCTTGTTCAGCAAGAAGTTGTTCAGACTCCGGTAACACCTGTTGTTGAGCCTGTGGTAAAAGTGGAACATTGGCAGACTGTTGCAAATGAAGTTGCTCCTGGTGTGTATGAATGTTCGTTAGATGATGCTTTGAATTTTTTACACTGCATTCCTTCTCAGATGGGTGAATTGTTTGTGCAAAAAAATAATTCTTCTTCCACGAGTGCTTCTGTTACCGTTCTTGATGAAGGGGGAAACAAAGTGTACTCAGCGTCAGATATTCAATTTGATCAGAGCAGGGCAAGAAACGGTTCTTTTGAATGTACTTCTGCAAGTGCTTGGGCTGCGGATGGAACAGAATGTTCTGTGTATGTGGTATGGAATTCAGAAACAAAGGAAATTACACATTGTTTTTTTATGGCAGATCTAGCTAGTTATCCATTCATTTCACTCGATGATGAAGAAATTACTTTGAGTGGCGCAGATGAAATGGGGGTTGCAGGTCCCGTTATGAATCTTAAGTTCGATTCTAATACGGCTATTGAAGACGGATTTAATGCTGTCTTGGTTAAACGAACGGTTCTGTATCATGCTCCTGGAATTAAAAATGACTTCGATCGCGCAGATACATATCTTGAAGGTTTTCACTTTAACATATTGAAACGCTCTGCTGAACCTCTTTCGCTCGACGGAAAAGAACAGTACTGGTTTCTTGTTACGAATGGTTGGATTCCTGCAGAAAACCTTCTTCTTTTCCCGGGAACTTTTGACTCTTTGGAAACACTTTCTGCTGAACAAATTCCTACTGGAACTTATAAAAACACATGGCTTATAAATGAGAGCGATCAGTCACTCTTGTTTTCAGATATAACTTTTACTGAAGGCAATAGAGCCTACTATCATCTTTTGTTTCCCAAAGAACAATACAATCAATTTATAGATGCAGACGGACTTGCTGAATACGAAGAATTAACTTCTGTTCTTCAGTATAAACCTTCGTATGGAGATTCGCCCATTGTGAGTGCAAAAACAGATAGTACTTCTGTTCACGAAAAACCTAGTGACAGTTCTCCTGTAATAACAACGATTACCGAAAAAGAATTTTACTATAACTATGTTACGGATGACGGATGGTACTATGTGTATGTGTCTGACCCCGAAACTTATGGTTGGGTTCACTTGCAGTAAGTGCCTTCATTCTGTACAATAGCAGCATGTCTACGGCAAAAATTTTACTGAACGGCCTTGAACGAAAGTACAAGGTGTATTCGCTGCTTAGTCCGCTTGTTATGGTGGGCGAAGTTGTTATGGAAACAGCAATCCCTCTTCTGATGTCGCGCATTATTGATGAGGGAATTGCTCATTCAAACCTTTCGTATGTAGTGCAAGTTGGTCTCCTTATGATTGGTATGTCCATTATTTCGCTTGCCTGTGGTGCTATGGGAGGACGCTTTTCTGCTGTTGCAGCACTGGGCTTTTCTCGTAATGTACGTCGTCGTCTTTTTGCAAAAGTTCAAGATTTTTCATTTGGTAATATAGACCATTTTTCCACTTCATCATTGGTAACTCGTCTTACTACCGATGTAACGAATGTTCAGAATACCTATCAAATGCTTATTCGTATGTGTGCGCGTGCTCCTTTTATGCTTGTGTCGGGAACTATTATGGCATGCATTATTAATGTAAAGCTTTCGACTGTATTCTTTGTTTCAATTCCCTTTTTAGCAGTTGTGCTTACGCTTATAGCCTTTGTTGCTTATCCGCGATTCCAGCTTATGCTTTCAAAGTATGACAATCTTAACAGTACTGTTCAAGAAAATCTTACTGCAATTCGTGTGGTAAAAAGTTTTGTTCGTGGACAGTTTGAACAGAAGAAGTTTGAAGCTGCTGCAGATGCGGTTCGTAAAACACAAGTTCGTGCAGAAAAAGTTGTCATCTTTACTATGCCCCTTATGCAAATGGTGGTCTACGCTTGTATCATTGCTGCTTTGTGGTTTGGCGGAAAAATGATTGTTGTAGGCGATCTTATGACAGGACAGCTTATCAGTTTTATTTCGTACATAACACAAGTGCTTATGTCGCTGATGATGCTTTCTATGGTGTTCATAACGATGGTGCTTTCACGTGCAAGTATAAGTCGTATTGTTGAAGTTCTTTCAGAAAAAGCAGAAATTGTTCCTCCAGCACAAAATGCACTTACTTGTGTTGCAGATGGTTCTATAGATTTTGATCATGTGTCTTTTAGTTATCACAAAGATCCTCAAAACTGTGTGCTTTCTGATGTAAACATTCATATTCCCAGTGGCGCTTTTGTTGGTATTATCGGCGGAACTGGTTCGTCTAAGTCTACTTTAGTTTCGCTTCTTCCTCGTTTGTATGATGTGCTCTCTGGTTCTGTTCGTGTTGCAGGTCACGATGTTCGTGATTACGATTTGGTTACGCTGAGAGACAGTGTTGCAATGGTGCTTCAAAAAAATGTTTTGTTCAGCGGAACAATTAGAGAAAACTTGCGCTGGGGAAATGAAAATGCAACTGAAGAACAAATGATTGCCGCATGTAAAGCTGCAGACGCTTACGAGTTTATTCAGTCCTTCCCCAAAGGCTTCGATACCGATTTAGGGCAGGGTGGTGTAAATGTTTCTGGTGGACAAAAACAACGTCTGTGTATTGCCCGTGCACTTCTGAAAAATCCACGCATTCTTATTCTTGATGACAGTACCAGTGCTGTTGATACAGCAACCGATGCTCGTATTCGTTCAGCCTTACGTAGCTGTGCTCCTGAAGCAACAAAAA
>DMQP01000167.1 GCA_003455655.1 Treponema sp.
CTTGCAGATGTGGAAGCAAATGCCTATTCAGTACTTACGGGTGCGGTTCAAAGTGATGTGGTAAAAACTTCATACGGATATGTTGCCGTGTGTGAAGGACGCATGATAACTGGCTTTTCAAAAGACGGTGCTGTTTTGTGGCAAAAAGCTGCCACTGCTCGTCCCAAAGCTTTTATTAGTGTTGGCATGGGAGACTTACTGTGCATTGTAACTGGCAATTCTTCTGTTCAACTGTTAAGTCCAACCGGTCTTTCTTTGTGGAAAAACGATGCTAAAGAATCGGTGAATGAAGCTCCCCTCTTTGGCTGGGACGGTCGTATTTTTGCAAGAACAAAAAATGCTGTCTTTTGCTGGGGATTAAACGGTATTCAAAAGTGGAAACTTTCTCTGAAGGACCAAGACACAAACATTCCCCTTGTTCAACTAAATGATGGTTCTTTACTTGTTTTTTTAACGCTTAAAGACGGAAACAATAGTGTTGCTTCTCACATTTCTCCTTTTGGAACACTTATGAATGAAGTAACTTTTTCCGGTTCTGTAACACAAGCCCTTTCTTGTGATGAGGGAGTTCTTTTAGTTTTTAACGATGGAAGCCTTGGTTTGTGTTCGGCAATACACGACAAAAAGTCAGACAAAGTAACTTTAGAGTCTCGCTGGAGACATGCCTTCCCTGCTGGACAAAAAAAACTTTCGCTTTCAACTTCCCCAAGTCAATGCGTTTCTGTCATTGCTCCTTCTAACACTTCCTCAAGTTTTGTAACAGTGCTTTCTTGTGTAGACGGTTCTGAAATAACTTCTTATTCGGCTACGGTAAACGAAAAAAACATTCACTATATTCAGCAAACAAAACAAGGTCTTGTTCTTGCAGATAGTCAACAGGCAGTTTGCTATGATGCAAAGGGTCAAAAACTGTGGCAAGCATTTCTAAACACTAAAAAAAGCTGGACAAAACTTTTTGCAACTGACACAGGATACTTAGTCTTGTGTGGTAACGACTGGACGGTAAGCGCTTATCGTATGATTCAGGGGGTAAGCACAAAAGAAAGTCAGTTTGGACAAAACACAACTAAAGCATACGACTCTTATTACAAAGCTCTATCGCTCCTTTCAATGAGACAAAGCGACACAAATCTTTTGGCAAAAAAACTTGCAGAAGGTAACTACGGAGAAGAAGAAGCGCTATGGCTTTCGTATTTGACACAAGAACTAAAAGAATTGCAAAATGCTTATTCGACTGCCCCATCTTACTCAGCAGAAAAACCCTGGTTTATAACGCATCCTTCTTATGCAGAAACCGTATTAAATCTTGCCTCTCAAACAGGAAGTGCTTTATTTCAAAAAACGCTTGCACAACTTATTATGCTTGTTCGTGACCCTCAGATGCTTTTGTGTGTTATTCGTGCTGCAAAAAATTTGGGCTTTGATACAGACGGAAGTATGATGCTTGCTTTGGAAACGCTTCTAAAAGACAGTTCTTGTATTTCGAATGTTCAGTTAATGAAAGAAACCTGCGATGCTATTGTGCAAATTTGTCGCGCTATGGGTCGTCCTGCTTACTTTAGACATGGCGAAGATATACTCAAAAGCTTACTTATGCCCTCTTGTGACAGCCGCATTCGTATGTATGCAGTTGAAACACTAAAAACGCTTGCTCAACTTTCAATCTAGATTTTTTAAAAAAACTGTGTTATACTTAAATCTCACGTGGAGGAATTATGAAAAAAGCCATTATGCTGCCGCTCATTGCCTTAAGTGTTCTTTTTACACTTACTGCCCTCGAAGTTAATCAGCCTGAAATTCAAAGTGTAAGCAGTGAAGTTATTCAGTTTGAAAACTATACAGGTCCACACAAAACCGTTGATACGCTTGAAGCCATTCGTTCTATAGGTTCTGGATTAGGAAAATCGGTTTCTCGTTCTGTAACAACTTCTGGTACATTCAACTTAAACGGAAAGTACACTGTTATTCACGCAGTTGATACAGCAACAAAAGAAAAACTTGATGCAGATATTTTGATTATTGGTGCAGATGCAAGTGTTGACCACATTCGCAACTTACGCCAAATTATTGCTTCTTACTTAACCGCTGCTTATGGCTATTCAGAAAAAGACGCATCAACAATTGCAACCTTTGTAACCATATACAATGCAGTCTATAGAGGACGCATGCAAGTCTTTACCGAACGTTACAAGACGGTAGTTACCGACAATCTTACTCAGGAAAAGTGTGGTCTTTCAACCAAATGGAATGAATGGCCTGGACAGTCACAGATTGTTATTCCCTTAAGCGATGTTCAGGGGGGACTTTCTACCGTAGATACTTCAACAATCAGTGATCGTGAAGTTATTGATTCTATGCGTGAAGAAGAGGACCGCGGTATTGATGACCGTAAAGAGATGGTTGAACTAAAAGAACGTGAAGCAGAAGAAGCCGAAAAGAAAGCAGAAGAAGCCCAGAAAAAGGCAGACGAAGCTCAAAAGAAAGCTGATGAAGCACAGAAAAAAGCAGACGAAGCTCGTAGTTCTGCAGAAGAAAAGAAAGAAGAAGCTGCACGAAATCCTCAAGATAAAGAAAAGCAACGGGAAGCCGAAGAAGCTCAACAGAAAGCAGATGAAGCTCAAGAAAAAGCAGATGAAGCTCAAGAAAAAGCAGACGAAGCACAAGAAAAAGCCGACGAAGCTCAAGAAAAAGCAGATCAGAAAAATGAAGAAGCTCAGGAAGAACGCGAAGACATTGCTCAAGACCAAAAAGAAGTTATTGAACGCACCAGTGCTGCTTCTGCTGAACCCAAACAAGTTACTGTTATTGGTTTAACCAGTACATCTGGAACTTACAGTCAGATGGTAAA
>DMQP01000209.1 GCA_003455655.1 Treponema sp.
AATATCGCAAGTCTTATTCTTGGCGCACAGGGCTTTCTGGGGTAAGAACCTGTCAGCCTTGTATCGCATTACAATCAGTGCTATACTTTGCTTGGGTGGATTATGGAAAACGAAAAGATTAAAGACATGCTACTGGACATTCAAGATTCACAACTTGAGTTTACGGTGGTTCAGTCTGGAAAAGAAAGTAAACGCGTTAACGGTTTGTACAAACCAGACACACGAGAAATAATTCTTCACAACAAAAATTTCAAAACAGACAATGAGATGGTTTACACTGCGGTTCATGAATACACGCACCACCTTATCAATGAAGAGCAAATTATCGAAAACGGTGGCAAAGATCCGCCTAACCAAAGAGTAAGTCACACTAACTACTTTTGGGCAAAGTTTGCTTCTCTGATTGAAATTGCAGAAAAAAAAGGTTACTACAAAATTGACATTTCCGTTTCTCCAGAACTTGAAGAACTTACAAAAGAAATTCGCGAAAAGTATATTGTTCCCAACGGACAGTTAATGATTGGTTTTGGCAAAGCACTCATGAAAGCACATACACTTTGCGAAGACTGCAACATCCGCTACGAAGATTATGTTGACCGTGTTCTGCAAATTCCACGCACTGCTGCTCAATCGGTTGCACGCGTTGGAACTTTACCTGATGAAGATGCACAACTTGGTTACGACAACATGAAAATTATTGCAGGAATAAAAAAAGCAGACGATCGGGCAAAAGCTCAAGACGCATTCAAAAAAGGAAAGAGTCCAGACAGTGTTATTGCGCTCATGAAGAAAAAAGCAGAAAACACAGACCCTCGTGAAAAACTAGAAAAAGAAAGAGCTCGTCTTACTAAAACTATAAATGAACTAACACAACGACTTGAATATGTGGAGGAGAGTCTTGCGCATCTGTAAAAAACTTGCACAAACAGTTAGTCTTGCATCACTTTGTTTTGTTCCCCTTAGTGGATTTTCTCAAAGCATGCCTGAAATGCCCTCTATTTCTATGCCAGAAATGCCAATCATTACTGTGGGCAACACCAGTGTCGGAGCAAATTCTAGTTCACAAACAAAACAAAATGCGAGCAGTTCAAGTACAACAAACACAAGCTCAAGTAATTCGTCAAGTGCAAGCGTTACCGCAAAAGAGTTGCAAACACTTAGTCAGTTAGGTTCACTTGATACACTTAGTTCTTTGTTGGGTTCAGGTTCATCTTCTAATTCACTCTTGTCTAATTTGTATGGAAGCAACACTCAAACCAACAACACTACTAACTTATTGCTTACACAAATTCTTGAGGAACTAGAACGTTTACATGAAAAAGAAAACAGTCAGCAAAACACAGAAGACAGCGCAACTTCAACATACACAGAAATAGAAATTCCACCAACCATAGAACAAAGCCCTGCACCTTCTGCAAGTGTTACTAAACCTCGACTACTGCGCTTTTTGGTAAACGGTTACAACATTCTAAACACATGCACAAACATTTACATTTCTTCTCCAGAACAAGACGGAACATTTTTAGTAAGCGGAGACAGACGCTATAACAGTGACGGAAAAATTCGTAGCGAAACATTTCACATTTTATTCCGCACTACTGGAATAAAAAACGGACTTACTTCTTACAGCGCTGCATCGCAAGTTAACCAAGATTATTTGAATCAGTATTCATTTTTATATCAAATGGCACAAAAGCAAAATCTTACAGCAACGCGTACTGGAAACTTAGTTACCTTACGCACTACAGACCCCAACTGGAAACTTGAACTTTTAATTGATTTAGGAACACAGGAATAGTCATGACGCAAAACAAAAAACTTCGTGAAGGTTGCGAAAAACTTTCTCTTACATTAACCGAAGAACAGTTTACAAAACTTGAAACTTACATCGAAGAAATTTTAGAATTTAATAAAAGCTACAATCTTATGAAAGCAGACAGTGCAGACGAACTTGCAGTTAATCACATTTTAGACAGTCTTGCTTCTTACAAACACATTAAAGAACTTATTGAATCAAAACCTTCAGACGCAGTTGTTGCAGATATTGGTTCTGGAGGAGGCTGTCCTGGTATTCCTCTTGCAATTGTTTTTCCCAACACATCTTTTGTTTTAGTTGAACGAATGGAAAAACGCTGTGTCTTTTTAGAACGCATGGTAAAAAAACTTTCACTTACTAACACGCGCGTAAACTGTAGTGCCGCTATAGACATTGCACCGCAATCATTCGACATAGAAGTGTTTAGAGCCTTTCATCCCTTTGACAAAAAAATAGTTCAGTTGTTGTTCAAACTTTTAAAACCTAAGGGAAGTATCGCAGCGTATAAAGCACGTTCTGAAAAAATAAGCGAAGAAATGCAGGCAGTAAGTCATCTTATTCCTTCGTATAAAAAAATTCCGCTTGTAGTTCCCTTTTTAGAAGACCACGAGCGGAATCTTGTTGTCATACACAAATAACTATTCGAGCGATTTAAGTATTTTAGTAAGCTGCGGTTTTTCAATCAAATCTATTGGACGACCTTCTGTAAACTTACGAGCTTCATCTGTAAAGGAACCAGCAGTAATACAAAATCCTCTGTCAGAGTTTACATCTTTCATGTGACCGTGGAAGTCGCGCAAATACAACTCTCCTGTTGAACCGTTAGTTCTAAAGAATCTAAACAGTTGTGTATCTTCCCAACGAGGGCTAGAAACAAAAGCAACAATGTCAGTGTAAACAGAACCCATGTTTATGTCTTCAATTTTTACCCGATTGTTTTTTCCACACAAGGAAATAACAATTTTACGACACAATGCAATAAAGTCTGTCTGTCCTGCAATCAAATACACATTAAGGTTAGAGTTCTGACTTAATTCCTGATATCGTGAAATAAGCGTGTTAACGTCTTTGTAGTTGGGGTTTATATTGCGAATGTTTTTAAGAACATCAAGACCCTTCTGCATCTGATTTGTAGCAATGTAGCACTGAGCAAGTTTGTACATACATTCTTGTTTAATTTCAGATTCAGCATTTTTGTGGCGCAAACAAATTTCAAAATCTTGAATAGCAGCAACATTATCGTTATTGCGTGAATGTATTGTTCCTGCAGCAAATGAAGAACGAGCACCATACACTGGGTCTGCGCGCAAATGCATAAACACTTTCATAGCTTTATCGCCATGACCTTCTGCCATCATTGCATCTGCCATACAGAATAAAATTTCTTTGTTAGAAGGGTCATCATCAAGTGCACGCTTAAAACAGGGAAGACTGTCGCGGTAATGTTTAAGTTTGTAATAACATTGCGCAAGATACATGTAAACTTCGGACGCTTCGGGTTTTATAACAATTGCTTTTTTGAAACAAGGAATTGCTTTTTCATACATGCCGTTCAAATAACAAGCAAGTCCTAAGTTAAAGTTGACTTCATAATCATGAGGATTAATTTTATATGCAGCAGGCAAAATGGTAATTGCTTCTGGATATTTTTTTAACTGAACTGCACAAATACCAGCTCTTAGTGTTACCTTAAAATTATCAATGTCGGGGTTAACCGTTGCCAGTTTAGAAAGTTCATCATATACAGGAAAGGCTTTTTCCCACAAATGTGATGTATAATACACTTCACCAATTGCAGTAAGAGCACCAGCATCATGCGGATCTCGAGAAAGTTTTTTGTTTGCATCGCGTACAATCTGAGCTTGATTTTTTGCATGACGGGTTGTTCCTTTTTTTCCAACTGAACCGCCCTTATTTTTATGAGAGACAATCAGCATCAGAACAACAATAACAGAGAGAACGGAAACTATTGCAATCACAATTGGGAACAAATTATCCATTACGCTTTTCCTCAACAAACTGAGCTATACGCTCTAACGCGGTTTTAATTTTTTCTACTGAAGTTGCATAACAACAACGAATATGTCCTTTACCTGCCTGACCAAATGCAGAACCTGGAACAACGGCAACATTATGCTTTTGGAAAAGTTCAGTTGCAAAGGCATCGTCATCCATTCCAGTACTGCTTATGTCGGGGAACATGTAGAATGCGCCTGTTGGTTCAGGAACAGTAAGACCCATATCACAGAATGCTTTGTACATAAGATTGCGTCGCTGTTGATAACTGATGCGCATCTTTTCCACTTCATCCCAACCGTGCTTTAATCCTTCAATAGCGGCATACTGACTCATAATAGGTGCACAAATAGTATTGTACTGGTGAAGTTTTACAACCTGTGCCATTAAGTCTTCGGGAGCAGCAATCCAACCAATACGCCAACCGGTCATTGCAAAACTTTTTGAAAATCCGTTAAGCAAAATGGTGTAGTCTTTCATTCCTTCGAAAGAACCAATTGAAGTGTGTTTGAAACCATCGTATACCAGTTCGCAATAAATTTCGTCTGCAATGCACCAGATTTGATTTTTACGCGCAACAGCAGCAATTTTTTCTAACTCTTCTGCGGGAATCATTGTGCCTGTTGGGTTACTTGGTGAACAGAACATAATTGCCTTTGTTTTAGGAGTAACTAATGCTTCAAACTGTTTCGCGGTAGGATAAAAACCATTTACACTTGTGTCTAAGCGAACAATTTTTGCACCCGTTAAATGAGCAAGAGGAACATAGTTTACATAACAAGGTTCACAGACAATCAGTTCATCGCCAGGATTAAGCACTGCACGCAAAACAGCATCGACACCTTCACTTGCACCAACGGTTACCAGCACTTCTTTTGCAGGATTGTAATGCAAGTTGTAGCGTTCCATGTAGCGAACAATTTCTTCACGCAGTTCAAGCAAGCCCCAGTTACTGGTGTAAGAAGTCTGACCTTTTTCAAGGTGATAAAATGCTTCTTCACGCATGAGCCAAGGAGTAGGAAAATCTGGTTCTCCTACAGAAAGAGAAATAACATCATCGTGTCCAATAAGCAGTTCAAAAAATTTACGAATTCCGCTTGGTGGTGTTTCTACCATTGCGCGGCTGAATCTGTCCTCGCGAGTGTTCATGCAATTACTCCTTCGCGACCGTCGGGATTCTGTTCAACATAAACAAT